>JAEDMC010000271.1 GCA_016303225.1 Kiritimatiellia bacterium | reverse complement strand
GACTCGGTGTCTACGACCTTTATCTGAATGGCTTTCGTGTGGGCGATGACGCGCTGAAGCCGGGCTTCACCCATGTGCAGAAGACGCGGCGTTCCTTCACCTATGACCTCACGCCGCTGATCAAGTTTGATGCGGGCGCGGTGAACCGCTTTGCCGCCGAGGTGAGCGCGGGCTGGTGGCGCGACCAGATCGTCCTCTATGCCGGACAGAAGAGCGCGTTTCGCGGCGTCATTGAGTTCACTTACGCCGACGGCACGACGGAACTCGTCAGCACGAAGGCGAACGAGTGGAACGGCGCGGTGGCGGGTCCGGTCACGCACGCGGCTATCTTCGATGGCGAGGAGTATGACGCGCGTCTCACGAATGCCGCGCGCAGCGAGGGGGATTTCGCGTCCGCCGGCTGCGAGCGCAATGACGAGTTCAAGGGCGAGATCCTGCCGTCGGCAGGGGCCGAGATCGTGCTGCGCGAAGACCTCGCGATTGCGCGCGGACCCTACGTCGTGAAGTCGGGCGAGACGCTGGTCGTCGACTTCGGACAGAACTGCGCGGCTGTTCCCCGCTTCGTCTTCCAGGCGAAGGCCGGCACGGTGCTGACGGCTCTGCCGGCCGAGATGCTGAACGATGCGGACAGGGGACAGCGTGGGTGTGACGGTCCGAAGGGCAGCGTCTACCGTGCGAACTACCGCATCCCCGACAACGGCATGCGCATCGTCTACACATTCGGCGATTCGCCGTCTGTCTACACCCCGGCCTACACCTTCTTCGGCTACCGCTACATCGCGATTACCGCGACGGACACGGTGGAGATCAAGCGCATTGTCAGCATTCCGGTTACCTCCATCACGAAGAAGATGGAGCTCGGCAAGATCGAGACGGGCGACAAGGACCTGAACCGCTTCATCGCCAACGTCTACTGGGGACAACTCTCCAACTACCTCTCCGTGCCGACGGACTGTCCGCAGCGCAACGAACGCCTTGGCTGGACGGCCGACACGCAGGTCTTCGCCGAGGCCGGCGCGTTCAGCGCCGACACGTCCGCCTTCTTCCACAAGTGGATGCGTGACATGCGCGACAGCCAGCACGAGAAGGGCGGCTTTCCGGGCGTTGCGCCGTGGGCGCAGTACGGGAATGATCCGATGCGTCTTGGATGGGCGGACGCGGGCGTGATCGTGCCCTATCAGGTCTGGAAGCAGTTCGGCGACACGAAGATCGTCGCGGAGAACTGGGCGGCGATGGAGAAGTACGTCGCGCGCGTCGCCGAGACGAAGTACGAGTACGAGGCCACCAAGGGCGAGAACGGCGGCTTCCAGTGGGCGGACTGGCTGAGCTACGAGGACTATGAAAGCTGCAGCGGCAAGGCGTGGAAGGATTCCAAGAAGGCTTGGCGCGGCAGCGAGTACCGCCCTGAGACGAAGGTCTACTGGAACTATCTCGGCGCGTGCTACTGGCTGTGGGACGCGCAGATGATGGAGACGATGGCGAAGGTCGTCGGCAAGGACGCCGCGAAGTACGCGAAGATGGCGGACGAGGCGCGGGCGTATCTGAAGGCGACGTTCTTCGATCCGAAGGACGGACTGATCCTTTCGCCGTTCCGCGGCATGCAGACTCCCGCCCTGTTCGCGCTGAAGTTCGGCTTGGTCGAAGGCGAGGCGAAGGCGGCGACGATTGCCGCGCTCAAGCAGAACTTCAAGGATCACGGCGACTGCCTACAGACCGGTTTCCTCGGGACGTCCATCATCATGGACACCCTCGTCGAGAACGGCATGGCCGACATCGCCTACACGCTCCTCCTGCAGCACAAGAACCCGAGCTGGCTCTATTCCGTCGACCAGGGCGCGACCACGGTCTGGGAGCGCTGGAACAGCTACACGAAGAAGGACGGGTTCGGCCCGGTGGGCATGAACAGCTTCAACCACTACGCCTATGGCGCGGTTCTCGCGTGGATTTACCGCCGCGCCGCCGGCATTGCGGCGGATCCGGCGAATCCCGGGTTCCGCAACATCATTATGGCGCCGGTGCCGAGCAAGCGCCTCGGCTTCGTGAAGGCCGAGTACCGGAGCCGCGCGGGTCTTATCAAGAGCGCGTGGAAGTACGAGGGCGACAAGTGGATCTGGGACTTCACCGTCCCCGAGGGCGCGACGGCGATCGTGACGCTTCCCGGCGAGACGGCTGGCAAGCCCTATGACGCCGGAACCTACCATATCGAGCGTTGATTTGGTATAATGGACGCATGAATCCCGTTCTTAAAAGGATTATCACAGCCCTGACGACCGCGACGCTGGTCGTCTTGGCGATTATCTACGCGCCAGAGACGGTGATAACCTTTGCGCTCGGACTGCTGCTGGGCTGTGTTTTGCTTGAATACTTGTTGCTTCTTGGCAAGAAAATGCCGCTGGCATCGGCGCGGGCGAGCCTCTGGTTTTTAGCGGGCGTTCCGGTGCTGGCGCTGCCGTTTGTCGCGTTTGCGTCTGCCGTTCATTTCCACGGAAACCTGATGATGCTCTATTTGATTGCAATCGTCAAAATCTCGGACATGGGCGGATTTGCCGCGGGAATGTCGTCCGCGAAGCTGATGAAGGGCGGCAACCACAAGCTCTGCCCGACAA
>JAEDMC010000270.1 GCA_016303225.1 Kiritimatiellia bacterium | reverse complement strand
GAGGTCGCGAAGATCGCCGCCCGCCATTCCGAACGGCTTCACGGAATCATTGCCGTGCCGGGGCCGAAGCGCGA
The DNA here is from genome assembly GCA_016303225.1 of Kiritimatiellia bacterium. GTDB lineage: Bacteria > Verrucomicrobiota > Kiritimatiellia > RFP12 > UBA1067 > UBA1067. The sequence continues at coordinate 2,541 of JAEDMC010000270.1, read as the reverse complement.
CGAGTTCCTGAAGTTCCTCGATTCGCTCCGCGAGAACCTGAATCCCGCGGTGAGCGAGGAAGAGGCGGCGGACATGCTCGTGCAGCACGCGCTCACGAAGCCGGTCTTCGACGCCGTCTTCGGCGATTACGATTTCGCCGGCTCGAACGTCGTCTCGAAGGCGATGCAAAAGACGGTCGACCTCCTGCACGAGGAGATCCCCGAGAAGGAGATGAAGGCGCTGAACGAGTTCTACCAGTCCGTCGCCGAGCGCGCGGAGGGCATCGACAACGCCGAGGGCAAGCAGCGCATCATCTACGAACTCTACGACAAGTTCTTCCGGACCGCCTTCCCGAAGATGGCCGAACAGCTCGGCATCGTCTACACGCCCGTCGAGTGCGTGGACTTCATCGTCAACTCCGTCGAGGATGTCCTCAAGAAGGAGTTCGGCCAGTCGCTGACGGACCGGAACGTCCACGTGATCGATCCCTTCACGGGCACGGGCACGTTCATGACGCGGCTCCTGCAGTCGGGACACATCAAGCCGAAGGACCTGCCGCGCAAGTACGCCGAGGAGCTTCACGCGAACGAGATCGTCCTCCTGGCCTACTACATCGCCTCGGTCAACATCGAGAACGTCTACCACGATCTGGCGGGGAAGGGCGTCTACACTCCCTTCGAGGGCATCTGCCTCACCGACACCTTCGAGCTCTACGAGAAGTCCGACGTCTTCGAGACGAAGGACTTCCAGCAGAATTCGGCCCGCGTGCAGAAGCAGCGCAAGAGCCCCATCCGCATCGTCATCGGCAATCCGCCCTATAACGTTGAAGCGAACGGGCAGTCCTATCCTAAACTGGAAGAGGCAATCGCCCGGACTTACGCGAAGCGCACGAAGGCTACGCTGAAGATGCAGCTCTACGACTCCTACATCAAGGCGTTCCGCTGGGCGACGGACCGCCTGGAAGGCGGCAAGGGCATTGTCGCGTTCATCTCCAACGCCGGCTGGCTCGACGCGAGCGCGATGGACGGCTTCCGCGCCACGTTGCAGGACGAGTTCGATTCGATCTACGTCTTCAATCTGCGCGGCAATCAGCGCACGAGTGGGGAACTGTCGCGCAAGGAAGGCGGCAAGATTTTCGGTTCGGGTTCTCGCACGCCGATCGCCATCACGCTCCTGGTGCGGACGGGGGATAGGAAATTAGCCGCAGAGAACGCAAAGGCCCGCATCTACTACCGCGACATCGGCGACTACCTTTCGCGCGAGAAGAAGCTGGAGATCGTCCGGGAGATGCGCTCCATGCTCGATCCGAAGATGAACCTCGTCGAGATCACGCCAAACGAGAAGAACGACTGGATCAACCAGCGCGATGGCCTCTTCGATTCGCTCATCCCGATTGGGGACAAGAAAAGCGAGCATCCGGAACAGGCGGCATTTGAACCTGTGTATTCAGGCGGGTCGAAGACAAGCCGAGACGTGTGGTGCTACAATTGGTCTCGCGATGAACTGACGAAGAACATGCAGACATGCATCGACTTCTACAACGGATGTCTGGGCGGGAAGCCGAAGATTGACGAAACGAAAATCAAATGGACGAGAGGTCTGATACAGAACTTGGAAAGGAATCGGCGCACGTCGTTTGACAGTCGGCTTATCGTGTCGTCCATGTATCGGCCTTTCTGTCGTACGCTTTTCTATAACGACCCGTCCATGTGGATCGAAATGCCGTTGTTGATACCTCGCCTTTTCCCGACGCCGGCGCACAAGAACCGCGTGATCTGTACGGCGGGCATTGGCGCGAAGACGTTTTCGTGCCTGATGACCGACTGCGTTCCCGACTTTCATCTGCTTGAATCGGGTGCGCAGTGTTTCCCCCTCTACGTCTACACGAAAGACGAGAAGGGCGAGCAGATGACGCTGTTCGACAAGGGGGACGGCGGGTATCGGCGCGAGAGCGGGATTACGGACTTCATGCTCGCGCGGTGCCGGCGGGAGTTTGGCGAGAAGGTGACGAAGGAAGACATCTTCTACTACATCTACGCCGTCCTTCATTCGCCCGACTACCGTGCGCGGTTCGAGGCGGACCTGAAGAAATCGCTCGCGCGCATTCCGCTGTGCCGGACGGGGGCGGAGTTCGCCGCGTTCGTCAAGGCGGGACGCAAGCTGGGCGACCTGCACTGCGGCTACGAGAAGGTCGAGCCGTGGAAGGACTGTGTCGTGGACATCAAGCCCGTGCAGGGGACGCTGGGGGATGCGGACCGCGCGGGGCGCGGTCCCTACCAGGTGACGAAGATGCGGTTTGCGAAGAAGGAGCGTCCCGTTGACGAGAACAAGAACGGCAGGCTGGATCGCTGGGAGCTGGAGGACCGCAGCCGCATCGTCTACAACGACCGCGTGACGATTCGCGGCATTCCGCTCGCGGCGTACGACTACGTGGTGAACGGCAAGAGCGCGATCGAGTGGGTGATGGAACGGTATCAGGTGACGACCAACAAGGATTCCGGCATCGTCAACGATCCGAACAAGTGGCTGGCGGAATCGGGCGACGAACGCTACATCGTCGA
>JAEDMC010000068.1 GCA_016303225.1 Kiritimatiellia bacterium | reverse complement strand
AACATGAACTCGACGACGTCGCCGTCCTTCATCTCGTATTCCTTGCCCTCCGGACGAAGAACGCCGTGCTCGCGCGCGCCCGATTCGCCGCCGTACTTGACGAAATCCTCGTACGCGACGACCTGGGCGCGGATGAAGCCCTTCTCGAAGTCGGTGTGGATGACGCCCGCGCACTTCGGAGCCTTCCAGCCCTTGTGGAACGTCCACGCGCGCGACTCCTTCGGTCCCGTCGTGAGAAAGCTTGCGAGACCCAGCGTGTCGTAGGCGAGCTTGATCGTGCGGTCGAGCGAACTTTCGGAAAGTCCGAAGCCCTCGAGCATCTCCTTGATCTCCTCGTCCGAAAGTCCTGCAAGCTCGGCTTCGACCTGCGCACAGATGACGACCGTCTCGGCGCCCTGCCTGGAGGTATAGTCCTTGAGCGCGGCGACATGCGCGTTGCCCTCGCCGGTCACGTTGTCGTCCGCCACGTTCGCGCAGAAGATGACCTTCTTGTCCGTGAGGAAGTTCAGCTTCTGCAGGACCGGCAGGATCGGATCCGCCTCGCTGCGCGGGAACGAGCGGACGGACTTCCCCTCCGAGAGGTGCTTGAGGAGCGCCGCGCACGCCTCGGCCTCGGGACGGAGCGGAGGCTTCGCCTGCGCCTCCTTGCGGACCTTGTCATAGTACTTCTGCAGCTGCTCCATGTCCGAAAGGACGAGCTCCGTCTCGATGACCTCCGCATCCCCGACCGGATCGATCGGCGCGGACTTGTTGCCGCCCTCCTGGACGTGGATGATGTCGTCGTTCTCGAAGCACCGGACGACGTGCAGGATCGCGTCGCACTCGCGGATGTTCGCGAGGAACTTGTTGCCGAGGCCCTCGCCCTTCGACGCACCCTTCACGAGGCCCGCGATGTCCGTGAACTCCACGGTCGCGCGGATCACTTGCGCGCTCTTCGACATCTCCGCGAGCACGTCAAGCCGCTTGTCGACGACCTCGACGATCGCACTGTTCGGCTCGATCGTGCAGAACGGATAGTTCTCCGCCGCCGCCTGCTGCTTCTTCGTGAGCGCATTGAACAAGGTCGACTTGCCGACGTTCGGCAGACCTACGATACCAACTGACAGTCCCATTTTACTTTTTCTCCCTGATCTCCGGTGCCGGAGGCCTGTTGTAAACTCTTGAATTCGGTGGCACGGACTCGATGAGCCATACGCTGCCGCCGATCTCGCTGTCGTGGCCGATCGTGGTGTCACCGCCGAGGATCGTCGCCCCGGCGTAGATCACAACGTTGTCCTCGACGTTCGGATGGCGCTTGATGCCCTTGACGAGCGCACCCGTCTCGGGATCCTTCTGAAAGCTCTTCGCACCGAGCGTCACGCCCTGATAGAGCTTCACGTTCTTGCCGATCACGGTTGTCTCGCCCACAACGACGCCCGTCCCGTGGTCGATAAAGAACCGCTCGCCGATCGTCGCACCAGGATGGATGTCGATGCCCGTCTTCGAATGCGCAAGCTCGGACATGATGCGCGGGATGATCGGCACCTTCAGGAGGTAGAGCTCATGCGCGAGGCGGTGAATCGAAACCGCGTAAAGCCCCGGATACGCCATCACGACCTCCATCGGACTCGTCGCCGCCGGATCGCCCTCGTAGGCCGCCTGCACGTCGGTCTGCACCAGGCGCTTCACCTCGGAAAGCCGCCCGAGAAACGCGGCGACGACCGACTTCGCGTCCGCCCCCGGCATCAGAAGCGCAATTTCCTTCTCCAACCCTGCGGCGATGGTCGACTCGGAGTCCTTCGACCCGAGCTCGCCATAGACGCACGGATGTAACAGCGCCAGTCCCTTCTGGACGATCAGCGCGACTCTCTGCGGCAATGTCATGATTATTGTGTATTATATCACAAAGACGGAACCGCCGCGCCCGTCGCCGTCAGGAGCAGCACCGCCGAAATGTCCGTCGGCACCAGCCCCGTGAGCGCCGCCAGCGCCTGCCGGTAGGACGTCATCTGTCCGCGATAAGTCTCCGCCATCCGACAAGCGAAATCTGCCTCGCTCTCGCCGCACCGGCGCGCGTTCGTCTTGAAATCGTAAATGACCGCCTTGCGGTTCGGACCCGTTCCCGTGAAAACCACGCGGTCAAACCGTCCCGACGTCCATTCGCCATTCGCAAAGACCTCGAACGCCCGTTCCCGCCAGAGCGCCGTCAGGTTGTCCGGACGAACCAGCGCCCGTTCGAAGTCGTTCTTCGCCTGTTCCGCCGGAATCCATTCGATTCCCTCGTACTCCGCATGCGCGGCCACGCCGCGCGCCAACGCCGCCTGCCGCGCGCCTGCCGCGGCAAACAGGTTCCCCGCGCTCTCTCCCGTCTGAAACGACAGCGACGGCAAACGTCTCCTGACTGCCCGCCGTTTGCCCCTCTTAACCTCAGTTTCAGCCTTCAAACCTGAACCCTGCCCCCTGAAACCTGAGACCTCAAACCTTCGATACCACTCCGGATTCCCGATCGGCTCGGGAATCGCCTCACGGACGAATTGCGAGAACCGGAGCGCCGTCGACGTCTTGGACGGCGGCTGCAGCACGATGGTCATCGCTTGTTTCGCGCGCGTCATCGCCACATAATAGGTACAGAGCGCCTCCTGCTGCGTCCGGTCTCTGCGCGCCTGCGCAGCAGGGTGCAGGGCCGGGACGGCCCGCGTCACGTGCACGCCCGGATCGGGCAGAATCCATCCGTCCCCGACCAGCGGACCCTCCGGCTCCGCATCGAGGGCGTCGTGTTCGTAGAGCGGCAGCACCACATAGTCGAACCCAAGCCCCTTCGAACGGTGGATCGTCATGATCTTCACCTTGCCCGGCTCCGCCACGTTACGCTTCTTGCGCGACTCGAGAAACGACACGAAGTCCCCGAGGCGCACACCCGCCTCCATCGACTCCTCGAACTCCGCGGCGGCCCGCAGCATGTCCGTGAAACGCTCCTCGGTGAACTCGCTCCACGCACTCTTCGGATCCTCCGGCAGCGCGGCACGCAGCTCGCGGAACGTGCGGACGAGGCCCTTGGTCGCAAAACTCAGCGCAAACACACCAGAGAGTTCGGCTGCGTCAGGAACTTCCTCCCCATACTTCGCCCGCGCAAGCGCCGAGCGACGGAAATGCTCGTAGGCCTGAGTGTCGCCCGGATGATCGGCAAGTCGCAACGTGTCGAGAAACGCCAGCAGGGCCGGCGTGTCGAGAATGGCGCTCTCGCCTTCCCAGACGACACCCGAAAGCCCGCGCTGCTTCAGCGCCGCCACCAGACTCTCGCCAAGCGCGTTGGTGCGGACCAGCACCGCGGCGGAAATGCCACGCGTGACCGGATCAACCGCCTTCAATGCGTTGAACACAGGTTCGACGAAATCCTCCGCCTTCGGTCCCGGCGACTCGACCGTCTGCACGAAACCGTCCAATTCGGTCTTCGCCGTCTCGTGCTCCGGCGACTCCCAGCCGGGGAACTCGTCCTTAAGCCGTCCGTGCACGAAGATCGCATTGACGGCCGTCGTGATGGGCGTACCATAGCGCCAGGACTTCTTGAGCGCGCCGACCTCATAGGCCCCGCTCGTCCGCTCCCGCGTGAAGATGCCGACGTCACCGTTGCGCCAGCCGTAGATCGCCTGCTTGCGATCGCCGACGACAAAGACGGACTTCTCCCCGTCCGACTGCTTGGCCTCCTCGATGAGTCCCGAGAGGGCCGCCCACTGCTCGCGGCTCGTATCCTGGAACTCGTCCAGCGCCCACGCCCGAATCTTAGCGTCCATCCGGTACTCAAGCGCCAGCCGCGCGTCATCTCCAAGTCCCGTGATGAGCCGCGGCACGTCCGCGAACACCAGCCGCCCCGCGTTCCGCACGCGTTTGGCGTACTCCGCCTCGAAGGACCCGACGAGCGTCCAGATGCCACGCGCCATCTCGAGCTTCGCCCGGATCACGTATCCGTAGAGCGCCGAGACCGCATTCCGGATCGCCGCCGCCTGCGTGCCGCCAAAGGCATAGGCCTTGCGGTTGAAGGAGAGTTCGACCGTCGCGCCCGAGAAAAGCCCCTCGCCCATCTCGACAAACTTCTTCGCAAACCCCTTCATGCCCGTGAACGATCCGCGGAACCCGCGCACCCACGCGACAAACTCCCGCCATGCATCGAAATCGACGATGCCCTCAAGGGCGTCGGCAGCGGACTTTAGACTGGAGCCCCCCGACACTTCCCCCAACCCAAAATCTGAAATCTGAGATTTGAAATCTGCATCTGCGAGGCTCCGCCTCGCGGCTAGGAACCTTTCGTGCCAGGCGGAGATGAAGTTCCGGTACGTCTCGACGAAACTCCGCACGTTCTCACGGTTCATGGCGAGCGCAAACGCCTCGTCGAACGCACGCTTTACCGTCGCATCCGTCCGCCGCAGAATGCCGAACGAGACCCGTGCGCGCTCCGCGGCGGATTCGTATTCGTCCATCATCCTCAGCTCGCCCGCAAGGCCGAGTTCCAACGGGAAGCTGCGGACAATCCGCATCAAAAAGCTATCCAAGGTTCCGATCTGCGAGAGGTGCTGCGTCGCGATCACCTCGCGGAGAAGCGCCGCGTCCTTCGGATCCTTCTCGGCGCTTTCGGCCAACAGCGTCACAAACCGCTCGAAGATCTCGCCCGCCGCCGCACGCGAGAACGTGAGCGCGACGATTTCCTGCGGCTTCACCTCACCACGGATCAGGTCTATGAGCCGCTGCGCCAGCGCCTGCGTCTTGCCGGTCCCCGCCGACGCCTCGATCAATATGTTCGCGCTCATCTCTGCCATTGCTCGTTTACCACGATCTCAGCAAATCGTCCGCACGCCGTACTGAGAAAACTTCACGTCGCCAGTCACGACCACAAGGTCTCGGATGAGGGAGGTGGCGATGATGATTCGATCTGCGGGATCTCGATGGTGATCGGGCAGCTGCGCCGCCCGAATCATGACATCATCGGTCGGCGGAATGACAGAAAGACCGTGCATCTCCGCCAAGTCGGAGAGAAACCCATCGGGAGTATTGGGAATGATGACCTTGCCCTCCTTTTGCAAACGCGCGATTTCCCACGCCGAGATCGAGGAGTAGTGCAAATTGGACGCCAGGGAGATGCGCCGGCGAGTCTCCTCGCTCAATTCACCGCCGCCCATGCCGAGCCAAATGAGCGCACATGTGTCCAGAAGGTAATTCATCAGGCATTCTCCCACAGCGCGGAATCATCGGCAAAGAGATCCCCTTTGACCGCAATCTTCGTGCCGTAACCTGGCAGAGGACGAATCTTGCGCGTACGCTCAATCGGCACGACCCGTGCAATGGGACGCCCGTATTTCATAATCGTAAAGGTGGCAAGGCGAGATTCGACCTCAGCGAGCATTCCCGAGAAATTGGCCTTCGCCTCATTGATATTCATAGTCACCGGCATAAACTGTCCTCCTACCGCCAACAGAATACCAAATTATGACCAACAATGTCAATTATGACCTGTTGGTCTGATCTCCCGACGGACAAACTAGATCTCTGCCACATCGTCAACCAGCATGAGGTTAGACATGTTTTCATCATGGATCTCATACCATTCGTCATCGGAAATCGCCTTTTGCTCCAACAACTCGTCCGCCTTGGCCGTGACCAATTCTGCGAGTTCCTTATAGGTCTCGCCAGCCAACTGGTCATTGTACCAGGCGTCATAGGCATCCGACAGCAGCGACTTCAGCACCTTACCGATCATTTCGCACCTCCTTCCGTGTTTTCAAAGTCAATCTCCTCGATCAGCACGACCTGGTTGTTTTCAGCCAGCTCGGCTTCGGCGAGAGCAATGTGATCCGCGCCCAGCACGTTATCCGGCGAATCGTCATCATCGTCATCGTCCTTGTACGCTTCCGCAACGATAGCGACCTCGACCATCCGGCGTTTCTCCTCCTCCCATGCCCATTTGCGATAAAGCGGAAGCTGCCGGTTGTCGTAATAGCTGGAAAGCTCGATGTCATCCTTCAGCCGATTCCGAAGCACATACTCGAGGTTCTCGATAATTCGCCGCGCAAGCACTTCGGCCAGCTGCCGCGCTTTCTCCGGAGTGAACTTCGGTCCCATGCCAATCTGATGCACATCCGTTTTCAGCCCCTTCCACGGACTCGTGCATTCGACAAGCACGTCGTGCTCAAAGCGATCAAGGTGCCAATCGAACCTCGCCCGTCCGCCATACGGAATCCGGAACACGAGCGTTCCGCCAACCGTCGGCTTGCTCTGACCATCTTTTTTCATCTTGCTGCCCTCCTGCCAGAGAGCATCAAGCACGGGTTCCGAACTCCTTTGTTACCTGTTTCCCAGTCACCCGACTGGGCGCATCCGGATTTCTCCGCTCCACCGTGACTTCATTTCCGAGGCTCGGTTGGCATGGCGCAACAGCGCCAACTCTTGATGTCTCTCAACACCCGATATTATACTAAATTTGCAGCGGAAAATCCACGGCAAATTCGCATTTCAGCCAATGAAATCAAGGGCAGAACACAATTTCTAATGTGTTATAATACTTTAGAAATTGTCATTTGCGGTCGCTGATTCTTTGGTGCTGCCGACAGGCGCTGGCACGCCTCCCATCACCACGGCGACCTGGCGACCTCCGTCGTCACCCAAGCGCTAAAACCGGAATACATCACTCAAACGATCTATGAGATTCCACCACACCCGAACAATCGGCTTCACCCCATTGACAGCGGAGAAAAATAATGATAACTTATTGTCAACGAAAGGCGCATTGGCTTCTTCCTGGTCTTTTCCAGGATCGGTTGCCCGTGCGCCTTGAGCTTTGTACATCGACACGGTGGTGATTGTCGACGAGCGAACAGCGTTCCCTCCCGGCCTGCGGCACTCCTTGACGGAAAAGCGGACAAAATATTCGCCCATGTCGCAATCGAACCGACATACGTACTGATGGTACCACAAGACATCAGGATGCCGCTTATGTCCCGGCTCATCCGTCTCCGGCTCCGTCCATACATGCAGCGACCTTTTGAAAAGAACGTCAAACGCCGCCGCCAAACGACGGATGTCCGCGCCGCTCGCCCCAAGCATCTTTCCTGCGCTGGAAGCGGGAATCACAACCATCCGTCCGTCCGATTCATTACGAATTTGCCCAAACCAGATGAACCGATCCTTGATCGCCCTCTTGTCCGCAAGATATTCTACCACTCCCAATTTCACAACCGCCATCGCCAAAATTGTCGCAGGATGGCGCACAATACGCCACTCTTTACTCAGACGATGATGTCGAAAAAACTGCTTAAGCTTCTTCATGCCTTACTCCGTGTAATAGCATATCATTTCCTTTCACCGCCATCTGCGCCGCCTATGCCAAGTCAAACCAATGTTTTCAGGACTCACAGCTACGCCAGCACTTCCATCGCATCTGTCGGCTTCGAGGTCCTGCGATCAATCTGCCAACAGGCGGCAAAAAATGCACCGACTACCCGCAGCATCTGCACGAAGCCACATAGACAGAGACATCTTTCGCCGAAGATATTTCCCCGCGTCGCTCTGCCTCAAGTGCAACAACTCGAGCAAAACTTTCGTCCTCAGCTTCGACTACGACACAAACACGCTCTGTCTTTTCAATAATTACTTCGAAATGTTTTCCGCCCATGGTGCATATTATACCAAACACACCGAGCGGACACATCACGATTAGATTAGCACACGCTGAACTTAATCATCTTCGCTCGATTCAGCCGTGCCGGATTATCAGGATCCTTAATCTTCACATCTACAACTTCAAGTCTCGAGTTTTTCCGAGACAAATCGATCACACGTTCCGTCCCTGTCAGACGATTCCATTTACTTTCGTTGATAAGACACATGAAATTCAGTTTCCGCCGCATATCGCGTTGATAAACATAACGAAACACATTCCATGGATTTTCAATCCCCCACATACCACGGATGCGAAGATACGTGACACCTAGAGGATCAACGCGATTGACGCGACCAAGTTCGCGCGTCGCCGCAAATTCCACCCCATCAATTGCGTTGACACCTTGTGCAATATGCGACTTGAGACGCAGGTAACACGACTCAGACGCGCAATAATCCAACCCGTAAACCATCACAAGATGTTTTAAAATATTGTTGTGAACAGATCCGACAACATACAACATGTCTTTTTCCGCCCAATTCTCAGAATTGCGGCACGCCTCCGAAATCATTGGACTGTCCGCTCGGATTACATGCTTCGGATAACTACTATTCAACGCTAGCGACGCATCAAGCGTTTCAATCTTTTTGACCTCAATTGCATCCCCACCCCGAAGCATGGCATCAGGTGGATTTGAATTGTTGCCTAGATACGAAAACACTTCTTCGAGTTTCTCCAGTCGCTCATCTTCTCGCATCTTAAATGTTCCGGCAAAAAGATCTTTTACGTATTCTTCAAGTGCGTCTCCCGCATTGTTGGCCCTATTCCGAGAGTGATATTCACTAACCAGTTTCGTTACGGGGTTTTCTACGAGATTTACAATAGCATCGACAATTGAATGTTGCATTGTTTCCTCCACTTCACACCACGCCATGGCGTATGAGACAATTCAATATCTGTTTCCCGACCGCAAATGCAAAATTCACCGGAACCGCGTTACCAATCATCTTATAACCCATGTTCACATCCGTATACAAAAATTCAAAATCATCTGGGAATCCCTGGATCCTTGCACATTCACGAACTGTCAATCGCCGATACAGATGTTCTTTCCCCTTGACAAAACGCATGTCGTTTGGACCGAACTTTTCCATCTTTGGAGCTTGTGGGTGAAGCTGACATTGACGCCCTGATGCCTGAACAGTGAACGCTGGCTCATCCCACGCTTTCACACGATTTCTACTCATGAATATTGTTGAATAGTTTCCTGTAAAATACTCATGGTTAAGAATCTTCAAGTCGGTGCGATGTTTGTTCTTCGGACTGGCCGGAACAGCCGTATCGCGCAAATCCCAAATCGCGTCGCGCATCGTCAACGGTCGCTCGTGCAAAGGTGCAGGGTACTCAAAATCATGTATGCCAAGATCCTTCCGAAATCCGACATAAAAGACTCGCTCCCGAATCTGAGGAACATGATAATCGTTCGAATTCAACAACTTGTACTGTGCGTCATATCCCGCATCCCCAAACAGTTTCACTATGTTCTTCACTGCTTCTGCATTTCGCCCTGCCAGCATGCCAGAGACATTCTCTGCCACAAAGAAAAACGGCTGCTTACTTTTGAGTATTCGAATGTAATCAAAAAAGAGTTGCCCTCGCGGGTCATTTATTCCGCCTAGAGACCCCGCCTCGCTCCAACTTTGACACGGAGGACCTCCAATCAAACCAACAACATCATTTGGTAAATCGCCTTCAACCACTTTCCGCACATCTCCCTCAATCAGTATTGTGTGCGTATGATTTTTACGATATGTCGGGCAAATCTCAGGATCGAATTCATTTGCCACGGCCACATTGAACCCTGCTTTTTCAAAGCCCAAATCCATGCCACCTGCACCTGCAAACAGCGAGATCAAATTCAGTTTCTTTTTCATTTCATCCTCCTATGGCGCGAACCTGTCGCCAGGGGATTCCGATACAGAAAAAGGCGCGCCCCTTCCCCTGTACTCTGCCGGAGCCCTTGGCGTGGCTCAATCGGAATACAGGAAGAAGGAACGCGCCCAGTGCATCGCTGCACATCGGCGCGTCCCCGCAACCATGCCGTTCCGATTTTAAATACCGCCAAGTATTTCGGCAGAACGCCGTGTTTGCGTAAACGCAAAAATCAACTAATGCGGTCGGGGGGTGGGCTTGGGATACGGAGGTTTTCACCTCCTCATGAAGCGGAAGGGATTCCGCTTCTCCGCTGCCAGTTCCAGACCTATGTCATCCGGGCTTGCGCCCGAACGCCGCTATTATAGCAAAAAGTCGGCGCGGGGTGTCAGGTTCCTCGCGCCAGCTCTTCAGTTCTTCAGTCAAACACCTGTCCCGGCAGGTCTTCGCGACGACGACCAAAGCGAGATACCGGCGTTTGCGGTCCATCTGGATCGTTGAGCGTGATTCGCGGATTGATGAAACGCACCCGACCTGAATCTGCATCGAGGACCGTGTTGCGGCCGGGCTTCAGAAACCGATAGCGAAACGCCAAAGCCTTGTCTGTCCATTGAGTACCTCACCAACTCTCTCATCGTCCGTCATGCGGTTCCTCATCCGTTGCCGACGATTATACCATATTCCTCCGCCCTGCGCTGCTGGTCGGCGAGCCAGGCGGCATCGACGCTTTCCTCGGGCGTGTTGAAGATCCAGGCGCCGTAATCCCACTGCCAGGCGTTGGACGGCGCGGGCGGCCAGGAGATGCCGCGCTCGATGCGGTCAATGAGTTCGCGGATCTTCACTTCCGCCTCGGCGACGTAGGCGCCGTTCGTGGGACCCGCAAAAAGCGTCGTCTCCGCAGTCTTGCCGAGGATGCAGTAGGCGGACGAGATCCGCTCCAGCTTCGCGTCAGGGAATTCGGGATCGGCGTCGAGCATCGCACAGTAGAGCGGCAGCTGCAGGCTCTTCCACTCGTTCTTCTTCGCGTCGAAGCAGACCGCACGGTCGGGATTGTCAAAGGTCTTGTAGTCGACGACACACCACTCGCCGGTCGCATCGTTGTAGTCAATGCGGTCGCAGCGTCCCTTGACCGTGGTGTGTCCGTAGACAACCTGCAGTTTCCGTTCAGCGGCCACCGTCCGCCAACCCTGCGCATGACGTTCCGCCTGAATCTTCGCAAAGCAGGCAAGCCGGCGCTTCGCCGACTCCGCCTGCAGGGCGACGATAGCGGGGACGGACGTGCCAAAGCGCTCGCCAAGGATTGCGTCAATGTGGTCCGCCAGGTCCGCCGCAATTGCGTCCTCGTCTTCGGAATCCTTCAGCGCGTCGGCGCCCCAGCGCTCGAGCGCGCCGTGGATGAGGTTGCCGAATTCGGACGGATCCAGCTCCTCCGCCCGGTCGTCCTTCTGCTCGCCGAACGTCTTCTTAAGGCAATAGGTAAACGGACACCGCAAGTAGAGATCGAGACTCGACGGCGACGTGAACGCGAGCGGCTTGCGCTCCGGCGGGATCTCCAGCTTGAGCCGCCAGTTCTCCGGCAGATCCGGCGTCCGCGCCTCCTCGGTGCCCGCCTTCACGCCGTAGAACGACCTGACTCTGCGAACGAGCTCCGCGTCGTCCGTCCCCTCGAACAGCAGCCGCGAGGGTTTCAGCACGTCGCCCTGCGCGTCAATCGACCGGAAGAACACCTTGACCGCGCCCTCGTCACGACACGCGAGCGCAATCCGCAGGATCTCGCGGTCACGATTCGTCCGCGATTCGTTGTCCGGCAGCCCGAGTCCGCGGCGAAGGCGGTCCGGCAGGAAGGCGTGTCCGACAACGGACTCGGGAACACGCCCTTCGTTGAAGCCCGTGATGACCAGCTCGTCCGCGTCAAGAAACGGCAGCTCCAGCCATCCGTCCGTCAGGATCACCTCGCCCTCGTCCGGCTCAAGCGAATAGGACGACTCGCGCAAACGAAACGCGAACAGCTCGTCCATTGTTCGATTGTTCGATTGTTCAATTGTTCGCTCGGCAAGACATTCGTCAATCAAGTCGTTCACAACCTCGGCGGCGGCGGCGAATTCGCGCGCATCGGAATCGCGCTCGTCCAGCAGGTGCTCCTTGAACACGGCCTGCAGAATCTGCCGGAGCCCCTTCTTGCGAAGGCAGACGTCGATGTGCTCGAAAATGGCGCGGAGCTTCCCCTTCGTCTTCGGACCGATGTCGTCGATCTTCTCCGGCAGGAGCTCGCGCTGCGCGTTATCGAGAATGGTCAGCGCCTCGACGTATTCCTCCGGCGAGATCTTCAGTTCCGTCTGCAGCCAGCGGCGGACGTCTCCCGAGCGAATAAACGCCGAGAAGACGCCATAGGACCGCGTCCGCATCAACGCGGAAACCTGCTCGACGAGATGTCCGAGCGACGAGGTGACAAGCGGCGTGCGTGACGGATCGTGAACCTTCAGTCCCTTCGCGAGCAGTGCGCCCTGGATTTCGGGAAACTCCTCCTGATCGGCAACGCACAGCGCCGGCAGTGCCTCGTCCGCCTTGACGCCCGCAAAGATCTCCGCGACTTTCTCCGCCTCGCTCGCCGCCGTCGCACATGGTATGATAAGTTGGAGTTTGGAGTTGGAGTTGGAGAGCGGAGGATGGATTTCTTCGACCTCCAACTCTTCACCTTCACCTTTCACCTTCGCCTCCAGGTTCGCCAGAACCTGCCGCATCGCGGGAAGAGGGTCGAGAAGCCCGGCGAGAACGATCTTGGTGATGCCGGGAAACGGCGGAGGATCCGCAATCGTTTGCTTCATCCGGACGATGCGGTCCGCCTTACCGCGCTTCTCGAGCGCGGTCAGATAGCGCGTCTCCAGCTCAGCAAGCTCCTGCCAGCGGGAGACTTCGAAGTCGGCGGTTTCGTCCGTCAGGATGCCGCCGATTCGCGCAGCGACGTCGGCGAACGAGAGCGCGTTGGCGCCGAGAATGCCGCGGATGTCGGAGAACTGTGCGGCGACTTCCAAGGTTCCCTTCTCGCCAAGAGCTTCGCGGAAGGCCAGGATCTCGTCCGTTCGCCCGGCGACGGACGCGTCCGTCGGCACGACGAGCTGGGGCGGCAGGCGGATTTCCGGCGGCACGAATGCACCGAGCCGTTCCGCGAGCTTAAAACGAAGTCGTCGCCCTGACTGTGCAGTCGGCACGACGACCAGTATATGCGCGAGCGACTTCGCGCCGCTTGCGTCCTCCTTCGCCTGTGCGCACAGCCGTTCGGCAACCTCGTCAACGAACTTTCGCATACTGACGCATGTCCACCGAACGACTCTGCACCCAGGCGCGGGGCCTTACTTCGCGACGTACGCGATCTTGAGGCCCTTCATGGAGATGTTCATCTCCATCGCCTCGTTCATCTTGTCCAGCGTGTACTTGTGGGTGATGAGCTTCGTCACCGGCAGCTTGCGCTCCTTCGCCTCCTTGAGGAAGTCGAACGCCTGCACCCAGTCCTTCGCCTGATATGTCCAGCTGCCGCACGCCTTGACCTGCTTGTTGCACATGTCAAGGTGCGGGCTGTAGGTCGTGTCGCCGTTGTTGGTGAAGAACCCGAGCTCGCAGAAGCTGCCGCCGCGGCGGATGTACTTCCACGCCGCGGACGCCGCCTTGGGCGAGCCCGTGCACTGGAACACCATCTCGGCGCCCTTGCCCTCGGTGAGCTCGAGGACCTTCTCGAGCGCGCCCGGCTTCATGCCGTTCACCGTGTACTTCGCGCCCAGCTTCTTCGCGAACGCGAGACGCTTGTCGTCACCGTCGCACGCGATGATGTTCCGGACGCCGAGGCAGCGGACCATCGCCAGGAGAAGAAGCCCGATCGGGCCGCAGCCCTGCACGAGGACGTAGCTGTTGAACTGGAAGTTGAAGA
>JAEDMC010000269.1 GCA_016303225.1 Kiritimatiellia bacterium | reverse complement strand
AGAACCTCACCCCGGTGACGCCGTCGCCGCCGTCCTCCGCGAGCTCCAGTCCCTCGCCGTCGAGGACGAAGTCGTTCATGCCCGAGATGACGCGGTCGGCTCCGGTCACGGCGTCAACGAACGTCATCACCTTCGTGATGCCGTCCTCGGACTTCGCAATCGGCTCGGGCGGCGGCGGTACCGGCGCTTCGCCCGCCTCGACCGTAACCTTGATGGACGCGCTGAGGACGTTCGGGTGCTCCGCATCGCCCATGTCGGCATACCCGGTGAGCGTGTACTTGCCGGGCGTCAGCTGAACGTCGACCTGCGCGTCGATGCGGAAGCCCTCGCCATCGCAAGTGTAGCTCGTGACCTCGGTGACGTCACCGGTCTTTTCGCTCGTGAACGTCAGCTTGTCGGTGGACTTCGCCGGATTGAGGCGCAGCCCCGTACCGGCGACCGTGAACGGCTGATAGCAGACGACGACCCCGAAGCGCGTTCCGCCCGTGCAGACGGAATTGAACTTCATGCCCTTCAGCGCCGCGGCACCGGCCTTGTCCTCCTTCAGCGTCACGCCATTGAGCGAGTTGCGCGTCTCGGCGTTCGTCTTGAGCGACAGAATCGCCTCGTTGACCTGCGGATCGAAAGACGCGTCCTGGGCGGGAAACG
Organism: Kiritimatiellia bacterium; assembly: GCA_016303225.1. Taxonomy (GTDB): domain Bacteria; phylum Verrucomicrobiota; class Kiritimatiellia; order RFP12; family UBA1067; genus UBA1067. Next base: position 1,979 of record JAEDMC010000269.1, on the reverse strand, counting down.
ACTTCGTGATGTGCACGCCCGCGATGCCGAACGGACAGTAGACCTTGTAGTTCTGGGCGACGTAGCCCTTCATCAGCTCCTCGTGCTTCGTCAAGACGCGGCGGATTTCGAGTTCGCTTTCGCTGCACCCGGCCTCCTTCACGCCCGTCACGAAACCGTCGAAGTCGATGGTACCCTTCGCCTGGATCATCCCGAGATAAGGCGCTTCCGCCTGACTCGTGGTCATCTTGTTCTCGACCTTGTTCCAGACCAGCGTCTCATTTATGATTTCCGTGTTCTTCATGGCTTTGCCTCCTTATTCAGCTTCCTTGACCGTAACGGGCTTGGTGACGCTCGCAAGCGAGAAGTCCGTTCCCCAGCCGCCGCGCGTGGAGAGGCGCAGCAGATAGCTGCCCGCCGCCGGCCACGTCTCGAACGTGGCGTTCACGAGCTGCTGGTCGCTCTTCACGACCGTCCCCGTCGCCACCACCTCCTTCGTCGTCGGATCGAGCAGGAACAGCCCCTCGCCCTCTTGCGAAGTGTCCGGCGCGAGGTACTTGCCCTGCACGTACACCGTGCCGTTGACGTACAGGACGCCCTCCTCGTCGTGATCCTTGTCGGCAATCGAGTGCACGACCGGATCGGGCTTCGAGACGGCGTTGACGAACTTCGTCCCCTCCGGGATGCAGTTGCGCACGTCGCCGTAGGTGATCGCGACCGCAATGACCTCGTTCACTTTGGGATCGAAGCTCGCGTCCTTCGTCTTGAACGGCCCGCGCATGATCGGGCGCAGCTGAATGCCGGTCTGTCCGAGGTTCACGATGTAGCCCTGACGCACCAGCGCGATGGCCTTGTTCCACGCGGACTTGACGATGTACTCGACATCCTCGACCGAGCGGTTGGAGTCCTTCGCGATGACCTCGCAGAACTGACGGAACTGGACGATCCCCGCCGGGATCACCCGCGCCTGCCACTTGGGATCCGAACCCGCAAGCGTGCCGGACACCTTCGTGAGATTGTACATGATGGTAATCTGTTTCATTTTCGTTTTCCTTCTTCAGTGGTTGACCCGCATGTTCGTGATTCCGTTGAACGACGTGGGTCGGGTGTCGTCCGCCGGAAAGTTGATGGTCGTGCAGCCCGTGAGATACGCGCTGACCACCCCGATGATCGCCGCAGCCGCGGCCTTGACAATATCCCAGACAAGGGACTTGGTACTCTTTTTCATTTTTCGTTTTCTTTCTTTTTTCGGGACTTGGCCGGGGACTTCGGGTTCAGCACACGCTTCTTCTCTCAAACCCTCGACCTCACCCCTTACACTTGACTTCACCGAAATGCCGAAATGTGTAACGGTGGTAGGGGCGGACGTCCTCGGCCGCCCGCAACCGTCACCCAACGCGATTTGCGTTGCATCGCGGTTGCGGGCCGCCCGGAGGTCGGCCCCTACCTTTTGGTATAATTCCCTTGTGAACGACAATCCATATCCGACTCGAAAACAACTTAAACACTCAACACCATTTCCTGCGTATGACGCGTTTTATTTCGTTACAATCTGTGCTGCGGAACGCGGCACAACGATGTTGTCGGACAATGCGTCTGTCATCCTTGATGCGGTACGCCACTACCAGCGAATCGGGAAATGGTTTGTCACGCTCTTTTTAATCATGCCCGACCATATTCACATGCTCGTTCATGTCGCAATGGCGCGGGCTGCCGAGGACGTCGGCCCCTACCTCGGTCTATCGAAAACCATTGGTGATTTCAAGGCGTATCTCTCAAAGGCACATCACATTGGCTTCCAGCGCAACTTCTTCGACACTCGCATCCGTGACGCGGCGCATTACGCGGAGAAATGGAAATACATTTGCCTCAATCCCGTTGCTCGTGGACTCGTTCCCACGCCTCGCGAAAGGCCTCATTCTCTCGCATTTGACCGCGAAACCGGCGCGGAGCGTCCCCACCGGTAGGGGCGGACGTCCTCGGCCGCCCGCAACCGCCCC
>JAEDMC010000268.1 GCA_016303225.1 Kiritimatiellia bacterium | reverse complement strand
CCCAGCCCAGGAAAACTCCGCCGCGCCGATGTCGGGGCCCTTTCCCCTCACGCGCGGGCGCCCGTAGACGTCGACGGCCGTCTCGTCCATCCACGGCAGCGGACAGCCGGCGTCGACGCAGGGCGACCCGGTGCGCAGAGTGTAATTGCCGATGGCGGAGTTGCGGAACAACGGGTCGGAGGAGATGTTGCCGCCAGAGCCGGCGAAAACGCCGTCCTGGATGTTGCAGTTCCCTGCGGACGCCGCGGTTGCGCCGTACAGCGCACTCGTGTTGCCCCAAACGATTGTGTTGGTGAGCGTGGTGTAATTCTTACCGCCGAAGATGCCGTGCCGCGCGTTGTCCGCAATCGTGCAGGACTGGATGAATGTTTTCTCGCCGCCGTACGAGGGATCGGCGCAGTGGATGCCGCCGCCCTCGCCGCGGGAGCCGATCGACGGGAGCGGTTCGTTGCCAACGATCAAAGAGTTGCGAACGGTCAACTTGGCGAAAGGATGCTTGAAGATGCCTCCGCCTCGTGAGTAGTGCGTTCGCCTGTCGCGATTGCCGGCGACGACGCAACGGTCGATGAGCACGTCGGACGTCTTGCCGACGGAGATCCCCATGCCGTAGGACGTGCCGTTGTTCAGCGTGTTGGTCGTGGCGTTGTCGGTGATCCGGCAGTTCCGGACGGCGCCGATCGCGCGGCGCAGGGAGATGCCACCGCCGTAGACGGCGCCGACGGTCGAGTACACCGCGTTTCCGGAGATCGTACAGTCGGCGATTTCGACGCCGGAGCAATCGCAAATCTGCACGCCGCCCCCGTCCAAACCGGAAGTCGTCGAACGCGGATTGGCCCCGGTGATTTCGAACCCCCGGATTTCAAGCCCGCCGACATCGAAGAACGAGAAGACGTTCGCGTTCGCGCCTTCAGCATTGAGCACGGTCGCGTCCGCGCCTGCGCCGACGATCGCGACGTGCATGGCATCGCGCATCGTCAGGGGAAACGCTTCGCCCGATGCGGCGTTGTAGACGCCTGCGCCCACATTGACGCGAGTCCCGCTCCCGGCGGACGCGAGGGCGCGCGTGATCGAGCGGAACGGAGCGCCCGCCCCGCCGGTGCCGGTGGCGTCGTCGCCGCTGGCGGCGACGAAGATCTCCGCCGGGGCCGGGGCGGCCAGCCCCGCCGCGTAGTGATAGCCCATGTCCACCGTCCCGGTATCCGGCGAGCCGTCGACGGATGTGGTCTTCGTTGAAAGTCCCAGCACCGTCGCCGTTCCGAAGCCGGTGTCGCGGCACGGGCTGCCCGCCGCCAAATAGAGCGTGCGGTCGAACTGAGGATCGACGGAGATCGTTCCGTGCATCCCTGCGCCGTCGCCGTCCTCAACGTTGCAATGCACAAGCGCGGGCGTCCCGCTGATGTCGTCGCTATTCCCCCAGAAGAGGCTGTTGGTCGCGGCGCAGGCGGTTCCGGAGTTGCAATCCCACCCGCGGCCGTAGTTGTAGGCGACGGTCGTGTTGTTGAGGAAGAAGCGCTTGCCCCAGAGCCCGACGCCTTGGCCGAGGTACGTGCCTTCGCCCTTGTTGCCGTTGATCAGGCAGTTGTCCAGCACGACCGTGCAGGTGTCGGCCGCAGCCAGACCGCAACCCTTCCAGTACTGGGTCTGCACGATCCGGTTCTTGAGGACGACGCAATCGCGCATGACAACGGTGGCCTTGGCGTCCAGGTAGGCACCGCCACCGAAGGCGTTTCCGTTGTTTTGCGTGGTGTGGATTTCGTTATCCGCGATCAGACAGCGGATGAATTCGGCAGAACCGGTTTTGATGCAGATTCCGCCGCCGTAGCCATAACCGGCGGTCAGCTTCGTGTAGTTGTTCGAGATCACGCAGTCCGTAAGCCTGAGGCCGTCGGCCATCTCGGCATAGAGCCCACCGGAAAGACACTCTCTTGTGCTGGGATTGTTGAGCGGGTAGCCGCCAGTCAGGGTCAGGCCCGACAGCTTGACCTGCGTGGAGTTGCGAATGATCAGCACCTGGTTGTTCGCCATGCCGCCGTCCAGAACCACTTCGCCGGTCCCCAGCAGCTCAATCGCGTCGAGACCGTTGACGAGCAGCGGGAACGTCTCCGTGGCGGCCGTGTATCGGCCCGCGCCGATGTGGATGCGATCGGCGTCGGAGACGACGCTCAAGGCCTTGGTCACGCTGCGGAAAGGAAGCGCTTCCGTTCCGGGGTTGTCGTCCGATCCCTCGGTCGAGACAAAATATTCCGCAGCCTGCAATCCTGTTGCGTAATGGTATCCCATGTCCAGCACCGCAGCATCCGCCGTGCCATCGGTCGAAGTCGTCCTGCCGGCGATGGAGGAGTCCGCCGCGTTCTGGCTTCCCGCCAGCGCCGCAGAGACGGCCAGGCCGCAAGCGGCAAGCACCGCAACGGCGAACCTCTTGATGTTATTTCTCATGTTGACCTCCTTACTACCTATTGACGTACCTGTTGACACGAACACTGACGACAGCACTGCCAATGCAATTATTACAGAATTATAGCATCTCCAGGCGCGGAGGACAATTGCATAAAACTACAGGTACTCGGTCGGTCAATACCGCTGGCGCGGTCTTGACCGACCTCGGCATCTGAGCATCTGAGCAAAAGTGCA
>JAEDMC010000067.1 GCA_016303225.1 Kiritimatiellia bacterium | reverse complement strand
AGGATGTCGAGCTTCTCCTTGGTGAGCTCGCCGATGCAGCGGACCGCGAGACCCGGCCCCGGGAACGGCTGGCGCATGACCATCTCCTCGGGGATGCCAAGAAGCTTGCCGACCTTGCGAACCTCGTCCTTGTAGAGGTACTTCACGGGCTCGACGAGCCCCTTGAAGATGATGTCCTTCGGCAGACCTCCCACGTTGTGGTGGGCCTTCACGGCCTTGTGGCCGCCGACGCCCGACTCCATGATGTCGGGGAAGATCGTGCCCTGGCCGAGGAACTCGATGTCGCCATACTTCTTCTTGAGGTCGCGCGCGGTGTCGGCGAAAACGTTGACGAACTCGCCGCCGATGATCTTGCGCTTCGTCTCCGGATCCGTGACGCCCTTCGCCTTGTCAAGGAAGCGCTTCTCGCAGTCCAGCGCGATCAGGTTGATGCCGAACTTGCCCTTGAAGACCTTCTTCACTTCCTTCGCCTCGTTGAGGCGCATGCAGCCGTGATCGACGAACACGCAGACGAGCTGCTTGCCGATCGCCTTCTGGAGGAGAACCGCACAGACGCTTGAGTCCACGCCGCCGCTCATCGCGAGCAACACCTTCTTGTCGCCAACCTGCTTGCGGATGGCTTCGATTTCGTTCTTGATGTAGGCCTTGGCGTTGAAGGTCTTGCCGACCTTCGCGAGGCGTTCCTTTTCTGCCTGTGTCATACCCGGTTCCTTTTCGTGGTTAAATGATTCGGGATATTATAGCAAATTTTACGCCTTGCCGAGGCGCTGACCGGCATATCGGTTGCGATGGATCGGCCCCCACCACCATTCGTTGTCGAGATACCACTGCACCGTCTTGCGAATGCCCGTCTCGAAGTTCTCCTCCGGCTTCCAGCCGAGTTCGTTCATCAGCTTCGACGGATCGATCGCGTAACGGAGATCGTGCCCCGGACGGTCGGTGACGTAGGTGATCAGCTCTTCGAAGCGGTTAAGCGGTTGTGCGGTTAAGCGATTAAGCGGTTTTTTTACGATGAGCTCGTCCAGGATTGAGCAGATGGTCTGGGCGACTTCGAGATTCGTGCGCTCGTTGTGTCCGCCGACGTTGTAGGTCTCGCCGTCCTTACCCTTCTCGTTCACAAGGCACAGGGCCTTGACGTGATCCTCGACATACAGCCAGTCGCGCACGTTCGCGCCCTTGCCGTAGACCGGCAGGGGCTTGCCGTCCAGGCAGTTGAGGATGATGAGCGGAATGAGCTTCTCGGGGAAGTGATACGGACCGTAGTTGTTCGAGCAGTTCGTGATGCGAATCGGCAGCCCGTAGGTGTCGTGCCAGGCGCGGACCAGGTGGTCGGACGACGCCTTGGAGGCCGAGTACGGGGAATGCGGAGAATACGGCGTCTTCTCCGTGAAGAAGCCGGTCTCGCCCAGCGTGCCATAGACCTCGTCCGTCGAAATGTGCTGAAAAACGAACGAAGGGTTCTTTTTCCAATACTTCAGCGCTGCCTGTAGGAGCGTCGCCGTGCCGACGACATTCGTCCGCACGAACTCACCCGGACCGTCAATCGAGCGATCGACATGCGACTCGGCGGCCAGGTGAAAGATTGTGTCCGGCTTGAACTGTTCGAACGCGGCGTCCATCGCCTCCTGATCGCAGATGTCGGCAATCTGGAGTTGGAGGTTCGGGCTGGAGTTGGAGAATGAAACCGACCCACCCTTCGCCAACTGCTCTCTCCAACTCGGATCCAGACCGGCCTCCTTCAGCGACTCGGGCACGCCCGCATAGGTGAGCTTGTCGATGACCAACACGGTCGCCCCCTCGTTTTTCACGAGATGCCGCACGAGCGCCGATCCGATAAAACCGCAACCACCAGTAACAATACACCGTTTATTTTTCATTTTACGGAGCCTTCTCGAGCGCATCTTTGAGCGTGCCTTGGACCTCCGGCGAACCGGGAAGAACGTCGACCGCGCGACGGGCGTAATCCTCCGCCTCCTTGTACTTGCGTTGCTTGCGGCAGACGATCGACAGATTGTTGAGTACGGCCGGCTCCTTGGGACGCCGCTTGAGGACCTTCTCCAGATAACGCTGTGCTTCCTCATACTTCTTGTTCATGAGTGCGTCCATGCCCATCGCGAAGTTTGCCTGCGGATCGTCCGGATCGTTCTGCATGACCGCCGCGGCATAGCGCCGCGCCTCGGCATAATTCGCACGGCGAAGGGCAATCTCGAGGCCTTCGAGCGGAGTCAAATGCATAAAGGTGCGCTGACGCTCGATCTCGACGGCCAAAAGCATCCTCTGGAGATCCGTGTTGGCCCGGTCGAGCCCCTTGGCAACATCGACTTCGTTGCGAAGGCGAGCAAAGCGCGAAATGAGCCAGTTCACAGCCGAGAACGCGCTTGCGAGCGCGGGGGACGGATTGGCCTTCGCCGCCTTGTCCGCAATCGCGAGGATGCGATCCGCAATCGCCTTTGCGCGCTGAATGCCCTGCTCGGCCGTCGCATCGTCCAACCCCTTCTCAATGGCAACCATGCCAGACGCTTTCGGCAAGGTCTTCTGCTCGCGCTTCCAGAACTCAAACCCGAGCTGAAGTCCGACGCCGTCCATGCCGTTCACCTTCTCGCCCGCCCAGATGCGCAGCAGCGACGGGATGCCGGTCGCGGCCGCCGTGTAGTCTGGGCTTCCGGGCTCAAAGCCACGGCAGCGCACGTTGACTTCCCATTTGCTGGCGCCAGACATCATGTTAAGCGTCTTGAGCTCCTTGCCCTGGCGTTTCGCCTCAAGCTCGACACCCGCGTCGAGACGTCCGTCGGTGAAAAGCCATTTGACGTTCTCGCATTCCCTGACCGTCTCCTCGATCGCCGCGTCCACGATGCTCTGCATCTCGGTCTCGACCGGATTGGGAACGGAAAAGACAGCCGCCACGGCAAGGACAAGCCCGATAAACGGCGCAAGGCCCCTCAAAGCCAGCCCGGGCGGCTGAACCGGCAGTTCTTCATCGGCATTGAGATAGGTGCGCTGGCATTCGAACGCAAACGCCGCGCCGAACAGGGACACCGTCACCATCGCGCAGAAGTTGAAGAAGGCCAGCAGAAAGCCGCTGTACACCTCTACGGAGGAGAACGACCAGAATCGCGTCACGGGGATGACGCCGGTCTGCATCAACGCCAGGATGCCGATGAAGAACATCGGCGCGCCGCAGGCGAACGGCATCGGACGGTCATCGCGCGCCAGCGTCGGGAAAAGGCAGATTCCCAGCACAAGCGGGAAAACGCAGAATCCAAGGCCAAGCACCCAGCCGATCAGCGAAGCCGCATGGCGGATCGTGTACCAATAGCCGGTTGCGTAGCGGAAATAGACGTCCGCCGTCGACCATCCGTTCGCCTCGGCACCGCCCAGAAAGATGAACTGCGCGCCGTTCAGCCAGATACCAAACCCCAGTCCGCCAAGAAACAGGAAGAACATGCGCCACTTGGGCAGCTCGAACGGTTCCGCCAGCTTTTCTGGCTTCGGGAAAAGTCCGTCCATCACGCACCACCAGATGCCCATATACGATCTGACCAGCACAAACGGCAACGCGAACCCGAACGCCGTCTCCGACGCCAAGAGCCCCATGATGACCATCGCCGGGAAGAGGCGCCAGCGACCGCCGCCCACAAGCCAGCGCAAGGAGAGATGGACGGACGCGAGCAGCATCAGGAGGCGAAGGAGGTCCGGCGTGAAGATCTGCGCCGCGTTCGCGAGCGGCTCGCCGATGCCGAAGAAAAACGCACCGAGAAAAGCAAAGAACGGCGCGATTCGACGGTACCAGACCGGGAACGGATGAGAGGTCCGGATCAGCAACGCCAGCACCTGCCGCGCTATGAGGCAGACAAGCATCGTGCAGAGCCCCGCGCCGACCGAACCAACGAACTTGAGAATGGCGATGGCCGCGCTCGTCCCGAAGAGCCAGAACATCCATCCCGTCAGGAGACGCCACAGGCCGGGGAATATCCCGCACGGCGGACGCACGCCCGAAACCGCCGCAATCTCGTCCCACATCGACGGATCCACGCCCGGCACACCCCAGATCTGCACGGCGAAGAACGCGATCGCGCCCGCCATTATCGCCAGCGCGAAATCCCGAATACCGATCTGCCAGCGATCATTCATCATGTCACACATGGACGAAGTTCTTTCCCTCTTGCTTGACAACTCTCATAACTTGAAAACTTTAAATTATATCATAACAAGAAACCCTGCACAAGGCAGTCGGGCATCAGGTAGCCGGGCGTCTGGGCGATTGAGCATCTGGGCCTTTCTCGTTCGCCCCAGCCTCAACCGCGATTTCATAGAGATAGGTCGCCGTGCCGGACGCGCGACCGGTTTCCGCCGTAAAGACGAGGCATGCGCCTTCGCGACGGACGGGGACCTCGCCGCAGCGTTCACCGTCCGACCGGAGCGCATAGACCTTCGTACCCTTCGTCTCCAGACGGATCTCCGCCCGCCCGCGGCGCATCAGGTGCGGCAACCCGCCCCACTCGCGCAACACCTTGAGCGAATCGTCCGCATACCGGATGCCCGTATTCTGCACGTCCGTGAGGTGCGTCAGCAGGATGCGGGACGAATCGACAATCGGCTTGCCGTCCACCGCACTCGCCCAGACCGTCGCAGGCGTCTCGCGGATCTCGACCGTCAGCGCACCCGCGCGGATCGTGCCGCGCTCCGCAAACCCGCCCGCCGTCCGCGGCGTCACCAGCGTCAGCGAACCCTCCTTGGTGTCGACCTTCATCGCCTCCGCGTCGCCTGTCGCCAAATCGCCGCGCAGGAAGAGACACATCGTCGCGCGTTCCGACGCGAGCGACAGCGGATCGCCCGCCATGTCGAAGTAACCGATCGGACACGTCTCCGGACGCAGCACGCCCTTGTCGCTGTGACTCCACGCAAAGCGCCAGAGCCCGTCCCAGCCCTCGCGCGCCGCCCAGGCGCCCGTGAAGATTCCGCCGACGCCGCGATAGCGTCCGGGACCCGAATAATTCCATTCCGTAATCGTGAACGGCTTGCCGGACTCGCGGATCCGCCCGGCCCATGGAGCCCCGCCCGGATTCCCCTTGAGCGGATTCGCGTTCGGACAGCTCGACGGCAACCGCCAGGGCTTTTCGAGGAACTTCGGATGGTCGACGTAGAAGTGATTGTCGACATAGTCGTAGTCCTTCCGGCAAGCGCGGTACTCGTCATAGTTCTGCCAGCCGTTCATGTCCGTCAAGAGCGCCTTCGTGCCGATCTCCTGATGAAGCAGCCGTTCCATCCGCGCGTAAAACGCGCGTTCGAGATCCGCCGCAGCCTTGCGCGGCGCGCCTTCCGGAACGCCTCCGTGATTACCGATGTTGTTCTCGTTGACGAGCGCAAGGAACGCGAGCGCCGGCTCGTCCGCCCAACGGCGGCCCGTATAGGCGTTGACGTGCCCGAGCAACGCGCGGGTGAAGGTCGCGAGATTCGCATAGGCCGCCTCGTTGGTCCGCACGAGCGCCTTGAACTCGTCCATCGGCACCTCGCCGTCACGGTCCTGTCCGAGCGTCCGCCACGGCACCCTGCGCGAGACGAAGAGGTCCGTCGTCACATAGAGCCCCGCTTCCGTACAGGCGGCGAGAAGCCCGTCGAGCTGACGCATCCGCTTCGGATTGATCGCCGTGCCGTCCGCCGCTCCCTCCGTCAGCGTACGCTCGTAGTGGTGGATGCGAATCGCGTTGTAGCCGAGATGCGCGAGCCGGTCGGCAAACGCCTTCGCGTCCGGATAGTCAACGAAGTTCGCGGTGAAGCAGAGGTTCACGCCGTAGAAGCGCTGCGGCACGCCGGGACGCCGCTCGAACTCGAAGTGTCCGTCACGAATGACGACGCGTCCGTGCTTCCCCGCCGGCGCGTCGACGCCGCAGACTTTCGAGAAGTCGAGCGCGCTCCCGACCTTCACTCCGGGGGTGACGGCGAACGGCAACCAGTCCGCATTCGCCCTGATGACGGTATCGGCATTGGCCGCAGAGGCCAATGCGACTGCCGCGCACATGACTGCAATGTTCATAGATCTCCTTCCTTAGACATAACCAGAACCGGCTGACAGGCCTGGAGCGGCGACAGCCTTCGTCATTCTCGCCCCTTTGGTTCCTGATGTGTGCATTAAAGCCCGAGATCGCGGCGGATGTTATCGATCAGCCAGAAATGCGAGACGTGCAGCGTCTCGCCGACGATGATGATCGCGCCCTTGCCGTACCTGAGGCCGGCGACAAACGGAATCATCCGCTGCTCGTCCTTGCGGGATGGCATCGAGGCATATTCGACCCACTCGCCCCTCGGCGCATACGGCACCTGCATGTAGCACGGCGCGAACCAGCCCTTCAGCTTGCGCTCGAAGTTCCACGGCTTCTTGCACCAGTCGCCCTCGCGAACGTATTTCGCATGACGCTCGCTGAGCGGATAGTCCTTCGGCGCCTCGCAAGCGCAAACGAGATTCGTGTCGCCGAAGATCTGCTGCAGCGGCACCGTCGCCCAGCTGCGCGCGATCAGCGTGCCGCCGGCCTGCACGTTCCTGCGGATGACTGCCGCGACTTCGGGCGTGAACGCCTTGGCATAGGGAATCTGCAGCATGTAGCTGTCGGCCTTCGCGACGTTCGCCGCAAGTTCAGCCGCATTCGTGCAGGGAATGAGCTTCCAGCCGTCCGCCTCGGCCTGCGCGCGCAGACCGGGGATGCCGCCAAAGCACCGCTCGTCGCCGGCATAGTAGACGATTGGACGCTCCGCGGCGGATGCGGCGAGGAAGTCGAGTTTCACCGTCACGTCCTCGCGCAGGGGATACGCCACATCGCCGCTGACGAACCGCACGTCCCACTTCTCGCCCGCCGCCGGCTCGTGTCCGAACACCGCCATCGGCAGGCGCACGAGCAGCCCCCCGCCCTTCGGCTCGGCCGTCCACGCGGGATTCCACGTCGTCATTTCGATGCCGACGTCGGATATGCGCTTTTGCGTCTTTCTGCCCTTCGCGAAGGCAAACGTGTAGCGCTCGGCATAGGCGTCGACGAGCGTGATCTCGCCCTCGGACGCACCGGTGAACGCGAAGACGATCTCCTGTTCCGACGTCCAGAATCCGCTCACCTTCACGGCGCCGTCCTTGCCGTCCTTCGCCTTGAGCGCGGTCTTAGGCACCGCGCCGCCGCCAAGGCGCTCGCCCGCCTCGACTTTCGGCAGCTTGAACGAGACGGCGTTTCCGAGCCGCAGCTCGCGGTAGTCGGTCCATTGGTCGTAAAGCGCCTTCTCGCGCTGGACGTTGCGCCGCGCGCGCGAATCGCCGTCCGCCACCAGCTTCTCGGCCGTCGCAAGAAGCTCCGCCGACTTCGCGCGCACCGAATCGTCCTTCAGCAGGTTCGCCGAGACGTTCATGCCGTCCGCAAAGAGCCCGATCCGTCCCGGCTGCGCGCCCCAGGCGCGGTCCATCAGGAGAAAGTACTCCTTCATCGGCTTCGCCGCCGCGCCATAGGCATGTGCGCAGAGATCGTCGAGAAACGCATCGAGCGTGAGCGAAGGGTCCCACATCTTGCGCGCATAATAGAGAATCGTCAGGCGGTTCTGAACCGAACCGGCCTTCACGTCCGGACCCTTCTTCGGCGAAAGCCCCACTTCCGGGATCGACGTCACCAGGCCGAGTTCGGCGCACTTCTCGGCCGCATCGCCGACCATTGAGAAGAACGGCATGAAGACCGAGTGCGCCGAAACCGCGTCATACTCGTAGGCGTAGTGTCCGATCTTGACGTCGCCACGCGCGCACCACTCCTTGAGCCGCTTCAGCTCGCTGACGTTCGCCTTGCAGTCCGGATCGTCCCATTTGTGGATGTGGCAGCGCGGATGCGAGGCGTATTCGACGAACTCGACGTTTTCGAACTTGCACTTCGGCAGGTCCAGATAACCCTGATAGGCGAGTGTCGAGAACCGAAGGCCGGGAAACTTCCCGTGCAGGATCTTCACGACCTTGTTGAAGTACTCGAACCAGCCGTTCGAGACGCCCTTCGCCTTGCAGTCCGGGCACTGGCAGTAGTCCTGGTTGTCGTTCGGGAAGATCGAGATGATGTCCACCGGCGCGCTCTTCACGCGGCGTTCGATGTCCTTGCCGATGCGCTCGGCGACCTTCTGCGCGCCGAGGTCGGACGAAAAGCAGATGTTGACCGTCGAGCGATGTCCGTCAAGCATGCAGAAGCATTCGGGGTGCGACGCGAAGAGCTCCCTTTCGCCGTTCAGGTTCGCATTGTGCATCGACGGCATGGAGTAGTGTCCGTACTTGACTTCGCCTTTCCAGTTGCCATGCCGGTGGATGTTGACGTAGTTGCGCGTCTCCCACTCGAGGAAGGCATTGCGGTCGCGCCAGTCGCCGCAATGGTGGAAGCCCCGGAACCAGATTGCCGGCTCATAGTCGAAGCCGAACTTCGCCGGAAACCTCCAGGCCTTCGACACGGGATAAAAGGCGCCGTCCTCGCCCGGCCAGAGCCAGCGCACGCCCAGCTCACGGTCGAGAAACGCATAGGTCGCATGCAGCGCAGCGCGCGGCTGGTTGCCCGTCAGCAACAGGTGGCCGCCCTCGAGCCGGTACTGGACGCGTTCCTTCGCCCACCCGCCGTCGGCCGCGCCGATCTTCACCGCATGCGTCACGCCCGCGTCGGACGCGACAACCGGCAGCACGACGCCGGACACCTTCGCAACCGCATCGGTGAACTCCTGCGCGGCATACCTGACGCAGTCAGGCGCATTGTCCGCGACCACGACCTTCCACTCCGAACGCCCCGCATCGAAAAGCGCAGGAACCGGTTCTGCCAATCCGCCAAATGCCGCCGAAACAACAGCAAGCGCCAGTACCTTCAGCGAAATCGACAATCTCATACGATTTCTAATGTGTTACCTGACAATCAACCGCAATCCAGCCTGCGGCACCTCGTAGCAGCCGATGTCGACCTGCCGGTTGAGAACACGCGGATCGCCCCTGAGATCGATCGGATTTTCCACCCCTTCCCAAACGGAGGCGTCACCCGCATTAACGCACGGAGATGTCGAGCGGACCCTCCAGTCGTCACGCTTCGGGCTGCGCAGCTTCGGATCCGCCGCGAGATTGTAACGCGCGCCTGTCGCCTCCGCAAAGCGCGAATACCAGACCTTGCCGCTCGAGTCGCTCACGTCCGTGCCGGCGTTCAGCGCGAAGAGGCAGTTCTTCACCTCGCCGTCCGTCACGACCGCCGCGACCGGCGACGCCTGCGTCGAACCCCAGCCGTTGGTGACCACCGTGTTGTTCCAGAACCAGCCGCCCGTCATCGTGAGCGCCTGTGCCGCACCCTTGCTCGTCCACGCCCCGCGCACGAGGTTGTTGCGGTTGGTGCCGCCCGTCAGGTAGACAGCCGCGCCGTAGGAGTCCTTGTGCTTCGTGTCGCCGAAGACGCAACGCTCGCAGAGTCCGCCCGACTGCCAGATCGCCGCGCCCTGATAGTCCTTGCCGGAAATGTAGCAGTCAAGCACCTGGCTGTCGCGCAGCGTGCCGCCGTACTGATAGACGCCGCCGCCCGCGCAGTCCTGCGAGATCGACGTCGAATAGCAGTTGGAGACGACCGTGTGCGCGACGACACCGTCACCCCAGATCGCCAGGCCGCCGCCGTGCTGCGAAGCGCCGGCACTGAAGGACGAATCGCAGGAACAGCTGTGGATGACCGAATGCGTCAGTAACCCCGTGCCGCTCACGGATACTGCGCCATAGCTGCTGCGGCCCGCGCTTGAATTGCGAATGACGCAGTTCGAGACTACGCCCGCCGTAAGCCGCAACGCCGAGGCCCCGCCGCCATCCAAGCCATCCCAGTAGGCACCAGTCATCGCCAGTCCGTCAACCTGCGCACCGGCGTTTTCGACCCAAAAGACGGCCTTGTTGTTGGAATCTGGATTCGCCGCCTGCACGATCGTCTTCTCCGGACCCTCCACGCTCGTGAAGCGCACCGGGAACGAGAGGATGAACGCCTTCTGCTCGACGCGATACGTGCCGTTCGTCAGCACGAAGGTCGGCACGCTGCCGCTCGCGAGAATGATCGAGTTAAACGCCTCCGTCAGGTCCGTCGCCGCCGTTTCCCACGTGTTGTAGGGCCACCTGGGCGACTCGTTCGCCTCATTCACATATATCGTCGTCGAACCGACCTTCACGCAGTCCGCAACCGTCTTCGTCGCCGTCTTGCCCCCTTCCGCCGTCACCGTCAGCGACACCGTATGGCTGCCGTAAGTCGAGAACTTCACCGTCGGATTCGGCACATCCGCAGAATCGCTCACAAGCTCACCCTCCCCGAAGTCCCAGCCATAGTGCAACTCGCCATCCGCTCCAACGCCAGTCACGGACGCCTCAAAGGTGACGGACACCTCGTCAAGCCCGCTCGATTCGAGCGGAGAGAAGCTGCATGAAAGCGGACCTTCACTCGCATCCGGCGCCTCGTAGCAGCCGAGGTCGCAGACCGCATCGCCGTCACCGTTGCCGTCCTTCGGACGCACGTTGCCGGCGAGATCGACCGTCAGGTAGTCCGCCTCCAACTCAATCGCCTTGTCGATCGCCGGCGAACCCGCGCCAAGCGTGTAGTCGCCCGCCGCCGCGTCCGTGAAGCCGGGGTCGCTGGCAATGTTGTCCGCCCCGTCTGTCGCTGGCTGTACGATGTTCCTCGTGAAGGTCTGCGCCTTCGCGAAATGAAGGTTGCACTCCGGCTCGGCCGCAACGCCTTCGCCGTTGCCGTAGATGATGTTGAAGCGATTGACGGCTTTAGCGCCGTCCAAGTAAAGGCCGCTGTTTTTCTTGTTGGCGGACGTATTGGCCGTCACCGTACAAAACTCCATCGTGCCGCCCGTCTGGTACACGCCCGCCCCGTTGTTGTTCGCCTTGTTCCCCGCGATGAGACAGTTGCGTATCATGCCGCCAGAGATCCACGCGCCCGCAGCGTCGTTGACCACCGTCGAGCGCATCGAGTTGCCGGAAATCACGCACCGCTCGGCCACGCCCCCCGAAATGGCGAGTCCGACGCCACGCACGCCTATCGCCTTCGAATAGTTGTCGGCGAGCAGCGAGTCGCGGAGTAGGCCGCCCGACATCCACACACCGCCGCCAGTGCCGTCGTTCGAATACTGGATAGCCGCCCAGTTGTTGCTGACGACGCAAAGGGCGACTTCACCTCCCGTCATGTAGATGCCGCCGCCGCGCGTGTTGCAACCGTCGTTGTTGTAGCGCGCCCAGTTGCCGTAGAGGCGACAGTCAATCAGCAGACCGCCGCTCATCTGCACCGCGCCGCCGGCGTCGCCACCGCGGTTGTTCGTGAACACGCAGTTCGTCACGACGCCTGCCGACATGCGCATGCCGCCAGGCCCCGAATCGCCCGCGGCGGAATACCACCAGCCATCCCGCACCGTGAAGCCCTCGATCCAGGCCTGCTTGTGGGTGACGAAGAGACCGCGGCAGACCCGCTTGCCGTCGTAGCTCGGACCGTTCGGATCGTTTGCGGCAATCGTCGTCACCGACGGCCCCTCTGCCGCGACGAGGCGAATTGGCTTGTTGAGCACGAACCACTTAGAATACGGAGAGTAGCTGCCGGGCTGGACCGTCACGAGACCCGGCTGCTCCGCCGTGCACCACACCGCATCCAGCGCGTCCTGCAGCTTATTCGCGCCCTTCTCCGGCGTGTCGTAGGGATAGGTGTTCGTGCCCTTCTCGTTCGCATAGACGTGCGTCGTCGTCACCTTGATGACGTCCTTCAGCTCGCACTCCGCCGTCTCGCCCGCGCCGTTGCTCACGACGAGTTTCACCGTATGCGCGCCGCGTGGAATCGACGCCCAGGCGATCGTGCTGCCCGTCTCGCCCTCCTGCAAGACGCCGTTGAAATACCAGGCGTACGCGAGACCCTCCGTGTCCGCACCGTCCGCAGAAGCGACGAACGTCGCCTCGCCCTCCTCGAGGAAGAGCGTCACGTCCGGCGCGTTGAACGAGCAGCTGAGCGGACCTCGTCCGGACAGGTATTCGTAGCAGCCCATGTCCGGCGCCTCGCCCTGCGGACGCGCCATGCCGACAAGGTCCGTCTCGACACCCTCGTAGGCGACACCGCCGTCGATCGCCTTTGAGCCGGCGAGCAACGTGTAGTCCTCGTTCGCCGCATCCTTGTAGAAGACGTTGCCGTGCGCGTTGTCACCAAAGCCGGCGATCGCGACCATCGTGAAGTTGTGGTCGAACGTGCCG
Source organism: Kiritimatiellia bacterium (assembly GCA_016303225.1). Classification (GTDB taxonomy): domain Bacteria; phylum Verrucomicrobiota; class Kiritimatiellia; order RFP12; family UBA1067; genus UBA1067. Next base: position 1,300 of record JAEDMC010000067.1, on the reverse strand, counting down.
CCCGCAACCGTCGCGTCGCCGTCAATGCCGCAGGGATTGCCGTAGATGACGGTGTTCTGCGTCACGCCCTTCGACTGATAGAAGCCCGTGCCCGACGTCGTGCCGTTCGCTTCGTTGTCCGCGACCGTGCAGTTCACGACTGTGCCGCCCTCGTTGCGAATGCCGCCGCCAGCACTGGAACCGTGGTTTTTGAGGACGAGCGAGTTGAGAATCTTGCCGCCCGTCAGATACACGCCCGCGCCATCCGACGAATAGTTGCCGCGCACCGTGCACCGGTCAACCGTCCCCCCTTCCACGTAAATGCCGCCGCCGTTTTTGTTCTTCGTCGTCGGGCTCGACATCGGAAGTCCATGGTTGAAGCCGACAATTCCATGGTTGAAGCCGACAAGACAGTTCCTAAGCACGCTGTCCGCGCCCGTCATGTAGACGCCGCCGCCCTTGCTGCCCGCGCCGTTGTTCGTGATCACGCATTTCTCGACCAGCCCCGCCGAGAGATACACGCCGCCGCCGACACCGAGGCCCGGGTTATTGTACGTCGCCCAGTTGCCGCGGATGACGCAATCACGCAACGTGCCGCCGTTCACGGTCACGCCGCCGTGGTTGCCGTAGCCGTCGCTGCCGCCCTGGTTGTCGCGGATGATGCAGTTCTGGACGACGCCCTTCGTGAGAACGACCGGCGAACCCGGATCCACGTTGTTGTAGACGTAGCCGTTGCACAAGGTAAGCCCGTCCAGCACCACATCGTCGTGGTTCAGCTTCAAGATGCCGCGCTTATTGCTGTTCGCAGCCGTCGCCGCCTTGGTGAGCGAGCAGTTCGCGGGACCGTTCACGCTCTTGATCGTGATCGGACGCGCAATTGTCGTGTAAGGATCGTCCATGAGATAGGTGCCGTCCTGCAAAAAGATCGTCGACCCGTCCGCTGCAACTGCCAGAGCCTTCTGCAACGTCGCGTAAGGATTCGCCGCCAAACCGTTGCCCGTTTCGTCATTGCCGTTCTCAGCGTCGACATAGACCGTGCCGCCCGCACCCGCCTCGGCCGTCACCTTGCACTGATCGAGCGGCTGCGCCACCGCGCCGAACGCACACACAACCGCGGCACACGCTGCGGCGAACTGACTGAGCTTGCCCATAAACGCCCTCTCTCGTTGAGGATAATGAAATCTCGTGAAGTTATCTCATTCACCAATTGTGAGTATAGCAGAACTTGCCACCATGCGTCAAGCGCCGAACAGGCCGGGACCCATCTTTCGCCATCTCGCGGAAGTAAGGCTGCTCAAGCCGGGAATTCAACGCCGATGGT
>JAEDMC010000267.1 GCA_016303225.1 Kiritimatiellia bacterium | reverse complement strand
GATCGACCTCTCCAACGAGGGCTGCAGCCTTTCCGTCGAATGGGACCGCTTCCCCGGCAAGGGCTTCGGCTGGTTCTCCCCCTACTGGTTCGGCGAGAAGACCGGCCTCGACAACCAGGGCAAGACGCTCGTCGCCGTCGACCACATCGAGTCCATCGGCCTCGTCAACAACCCCAACATCAGCGAATTTCGTCTGCCGAACGAAGCCGTGGGAAAAAGCGAGCGGCAAAAGCTCATCGACGAGCTGGCCGCCAAGTTCGACAGGGCCAGGCTCGCAAACGTGATCGACGCGAACGGCGCAAGCCACGGCGAAGACGGGAAGTTCGACGGCGGAAACGGCGGAACAGCATCTCCGACGTCGAACGCGAAACCGTCGACGCGGAAGGCCGCAAAGGGAGTCAAGTCCACTCCTGGCAAGCCAGCGAAGGACGACTTCAACGGGAGGCTTAAAGACGCCATCGCCCGCAAGGACCGTTCCGCCATCGCACAGATTCACATGGACGCGCTCAAGGCAGGAATGGTCTGGCACAACAAGAAATTCCTGACCAAGGAAGAGTCCAAGGCCAGGATTTCGGACGCGCTGAAACGATACCGGGAATCTCTGTCCAAGAAGTAGAAAGACGCTTAACAAAGCCCGCTCACGCGGCAGAAAGGAACACATGAACAAAGAAGAGATGATCAAGATCCTCGGTCTTCAGCCGGATGCGACGGACGATGAAATCATGACGGCCATCAAGGCTGGCGCCCAGGCGCTGGAGGAAATCGCCACCGAGCGCACCAAGGCCGAAGCCGCCGAGGCCGACAAGGCCGCCGCGGTCAACGAGTGCGAGAAGGTCAAGACCGAACTCGCGAACGAGAAGGCCGCGCATCGCGGGATCCTGCTGGACAACGCGATCGCCGACGGGCGCATCTCGGTCGCCGGGCGCGCCGCCTGGGAGAAGCGTCTCTCCGACGACTTCAAGGCCGGCGCGATCGCGCTTGCGAACGAGAGGTCGCTCAAGCGCGTCAGCGCCGTCGACGGCAAGACGCCCGCGAAGACGGACGCCGTCAATCTCGTCGCGCTCGCCAACGAGCGCATGGCGAAGAATCCCGGCATGACCTATACGACGGCTTTCGCCCTGGTCATGAAGGAACACCCCGAAGTCAAGTAACCACCAAAGAAAGGCCAAAACAATGAACGGCATCCATCCCAACGGCAAGGCGACCTTCATCGCCGGCGCGGCGATCGCCAAGGGCGAGTTCGTCAAGTTCTCCGACGGCAAGGTCGTCAAGTGCGCGGTCGCCACCGACATCGCGATCGGCGTGGCGCTCGACGGCGCGGAATCCGGCGCGATCGTGCCGGTGCAGCTCCTCACGAGCGGCGACACCGTCCTCGTCAAGGCCGGCGGCGCGGTCGCCCAGGGCGGCACGCTCTCGTGCCTCGGCACGACGGTCGCCACGGCCGGTGCGCTGCAGTACGGCATCGCGCTCAACGCGGCTGAGAACGGCGAACTCGTCGAGGCTGCGGTCGGTCTCCCGGCGGTCACCAAGATCGCCTAACCCCATCACGAAAGGCTAAATCAAAATGAATCAGAATCCCTTCGGCATTCTCCCCGCGACCACCGCCATGAAGTCCGGCCAGGTCTACCTGGCGAACGAGGCTGCGGTCGGCAACAACTTCCTCTCGGAGGCGCTCACGCAGTACTCCGTCGGCTGGACCAGCCCGGACGGCGCGCTCGAGAAGCTCCTCAACGACCTCACCGGCGCCCCGATCATCGTCGGCAAGCGCTTCGCGTTCAAGGCCATGGACAACAAGAAGGCGTTCGCCTCGGCCGACAACGACGAGGACGTGCGTGCGATCGGCGCGGACTTCAAGCGCATCGAGATCTCCGGTTCGACCGTCGACAGCCACACGGTCTCCAAGGGTCTCACGATGCGCGTCGACCGCGACGAGCTGAACGACGATCCAGAGGCCGAGCAGAAGGCCGTTGCCTACCTGCGCACGGTCCTCCTGCGCGCCGAGATCATCCGCGCGCTGACCGGCCTCAAGGGCGCCGCGTCTAACACGGCAAAGACCTGGGGCACCGGCGCGAACAAGGCGGATGCGGATGCGGACATCATGACGATGCTCAAGGCGTGCGGCGATGCCGCGGGCCTCCTGCCGAACACGGTCCTCTTCGGGCCCGCCGCCTGGCAGAAGCGCTTCCTCACGCTCCGCGATTCGGCCAACTCGGCCGTCGCCCAGAGCGCGACGCTCACGCTCGAGCAGATCGCCGGCCTCTACGGCGTCCGCACCGTCAAGCGCATCGAGGACCGCTACCAGGCGAGCGCCAACGCGAAGAACGCGCTCCTGTCGGACAACCTGGTCCTGGCGTACAACACGCAGACCTCCGGCATCAAGGACGATCCGTCGAACATCAAGCGCTTCGTCACGAAGGTGAACGGTTCCGACTACGCCGTCTTCCGCGAGGAGAAGGCCGCCGGCATCGACATCACCGTCGCGCACCAGTCGCGGATCATCATCACGTCGGGCCTCGGCATCGGCACGCTGACGATCTCGTAAGCCATTTGATATTCGGCTCGGTTGCCTCACGGAACTAGCAGGCATAAAGAGCGTATCCTTGGTCGAAGGATGTCCGAAAGGACGAAGTAATACTGCCACGCCGACCGAGCCG
>JAEDMC010000266.1 GCA_016303225.1 Kiritimatiellia bacterium | reverse complement strand
AGCCGCGCAGCTTGTTCACGACGAGCGTCGCGAGCGCCTCGCCCTCGACGTCCTCGGCGATGATCATGAGCGGACGGCCCGACTTCGCGACCGCCTGGAGGAGCGGCAGCATGTCCTGCAGGTTCGAGATCTTCTTCTCGAAGAGGAGGACGAACGGGTTCTCGAGCTCGCACTCCATCGACTCCGCGTTCGTCACGAAATACGGGGAGAGGTAGCCCTTGTCGAACTGCATGCCCTCGACGACGTCGAGCGAGCTCTCGAGGGTCTTGGCCTCCTCGACCGTGATCGTGCCTTCCTTGCCGACCTTGTCCATCGCCTCGGAGATCATCTTGCCGATTTCCTCGTCGCCGTTCGCCGAGAGCGTCGCGACCTGCGCGATCTCATCGGCGCTCTTCACCTTCTTGGAGAGCTTGGCGATCGCGTCCGTAACAGCCGCGGTGGCCTTGTCGATGCCGCGCTTCAGCGCCATGCCGTTCGCACCGGCCGTGAGGTTCTTGAGGCCCTCGCGGTAAATCGCCTCGGCGAGAAGCGTCGCCGTGGTCGTGCCGTCGCCCGCGACGTCGTTCGTCTTCGAGGCGACTTCCTTGACCATCTGCGCACCCATGTTCTCGAACGGATCGGGAAGCTCGATCTCCTTGGCGACGGTAACGCCGTCCTTGGTGATCTGGGGCGAGCCGAACTTCTTGTCGAGAATCACGTTGCGGCCGGACGGACCGAGCGTGCTGGTGACGGCGTTCGAGAGCTTCTCGACACCGGCGAGAATCTTCTGACGCGCATCGGCGTCGAACTTAATCTGCTTAGCCATGATTTGTCTCCTAATTGATTTTAAACTGATCTTTCAGTTGTTGAGGTGAAGGTGAAGGTTTAAGGTGAACAATGGTGGTTAGTTCTTTCTGTAAGCCGAAGGCGCAGAATTGAAACTACCGCTGTTCACCTTCACCTTAACCCTTCATCTTTCCCATTACTTCTCAATGACGCCCAGCAGATCCTCTTCACGGACGAGCTGGAGCTTCTTGTCGCCGAGCTTGACTTCCGTGCCGCCGTACTTAGGGAGGAGCACCGTGTCGCCCTTCTTGACGTCGAACGTGATTTCCTTGCCGTCCTTGTCAAGCTTCTTGCCGACCGCGATCACCTTGCCCTGCATGGGCTTTTCCTTCGCGCTGTCCGGAATGATGATTCCGCCGACGGTCTGTTCCTTCTCCTCGATCGGTTCGACGAGAACGCGATCACCCAGGGGTCTGATGTTCATTTTTATTTCTCCTTAGTTGGATGTTTGTTGATTGAAAGTTATTTAGGACTTCAGACGGAAGACATTAGACCTTAGCGTCTCACGTCTCATGTCTAAAGTCCTTTCCCCTTACTTCATCGTGAAGTCGGCGTCGACAACGTCATCTCCGCCCTTCTTGTCGCCCTTCGGGGGCTCCTGATTCGGCGGCGGCGTACCCGCGCCGGGATTCGCGCCAGCAGCACCCTGCTGAGCCTGCGCCGAAGCGTACATCTCCTGCGCGACGGGCTCCATCGCCTTCATGAGCGCCTCCTGCTTCGCCTTGATGTCGGCGATCGGGGCCGGCGGATTCTGCTTGGCGAGGAGATCCTTGAGCTCCTTGAGCGCGGCCTCGACGGGCGCCTTCTTGTCCGCAGCGATCTTGTCGCCCGAATCCTTCAGCGTCTTCTCGACCTGGAAGGCAAGGCCGTCCGCCTTGTTGCGGTCCTCGACCTCGGCGTGGCGCTTTTCGTCCTCGGCCGCATGGGCCTCGGCGTCCTTGCGCATCTTCTCGATCTCCTCCTTGGAGAGACCGCCCGCCGCGGTGATCGTGATCTTCTGCTCCTTCTGGGTGCCGAGATCCTTCGCCGAGACGTTGAGGATGCCGTTCGCGTCGATGTCGAACGTGACCTCGATCTGCGGGACCCCGCGCGGAGCCGGCGGAATGCCGTCGAGGTTGAAGTTGCCGAGCGCCTTGTTGTCGCGCGCCATCTTGCGGTCGCCCTGGAAGATCGCGATCGTCACGGCCGGCTGGTTGTCCGCCGCCGTCGAGAAGACCTGCGACTTCTTCGTCGGGATCGTCGTGTTGCGCTCAATGAGCGGGGTCAGCACGCCGCCCAGCGTCTCGATGCCGAGCGTCAGCGGCGTCACGTCGAGCAGCAGCACGTCCTTCACCTCGCCCTTCAGGATGCCGCCCTGGATGGCCGCGCCCATCGCGACGACTTCGTCCGGGTTGACGCCCTTGTGCGGCTCCTTGTTGAAGAGGCTCTTCGCCTTCTCCTGAATGAGCGGCATGCGCGTCTGACCACCGACCAGGACCACCTCGTCGACCGTCGAAAGCTCCGCGTCGGCCATGCACTTGCGGCACGGCTCGGCGGTGCGGTTCACGAGATCCATCGTCAGCGTCTCGAGCTTCTGCTTCGTGAGCGTCGTCGTCAGGTGCTTCGGGCCCGTCGCGTCCGCCGTGATGAACGGCAGGTTGATGTCGTAGGTCGTCGCCGTCGACAGCGCGCACTTCGCCTTCTCGGCCTCTTCCTTCAAGCGCTGGAGGGCCATCATGTCGTTGCCGAGGTCGATGCCCTGCTGGGCCTTGAAGTCCTCGATCATCCACTTCATGATCGCCTGGTCGAGGTCGTCGCCGCCGAGGTGCGTGTCGCCGTTCGTCGCCTTCACCTCGAAGACGCCGTCGCCGATGTC
>JAEDMC010000265.1 GCA_016303225.1 Kiritimatiellia bacterium | reverse complement strand
TCGAAGAACGGCGCGGCGGAACGGATGCCCGCAAGGCCCGTCTGCATAAACCAGATCGGATGCCCCCCCCAGGCATGGCAGTCGCTCCGCGACTCCTGCTGTCCGTTCTTGCCCGAATCCGGCGCCTCCTGCGTCGTCGTGAGGCCCTTCGCCACATACGTGCGCCAAAGGTCGAGCCGCTTCTGGAAGAGATCCGCGCGGCCCATCTTGAAGTACGCCTCGAAAAGGTAGAAGCTGAAGTAGACCGTCGTCCGCTTGAGGTCGGCGTCCGCAATGAGATGCTCGAAACAGGTCCTCTCCTTGTCCGCCGGCAGCACGTCCCCGACGATCGCGAGGCACTGCGCGTGCTCGGAAAAGTCCTTCATTGCCGGCGTGTCCGCGAGAATGCCGCGCTCGGCGCACCAGAAGGTCTCGACGATCTTCGCCTTGAGCTTCGCGGACTTCTCCTCCCAGTACCGCGCCTGCAGCTCGTTGCCGAGCGCACGCTCCGTGAGCGCGGCGGAACGCATCGCCAGCGCCCAAAAGAGATTCGCCTCGGCGTTCACGCCCTCACCGTACGCGCCGCCCGGAGCGAGTCCGCGCTGCCGCCAGCCGACGACCCAGTCCATGAACTGCCAGCCCGGCATGTTCTCAAGAAGCCCGTCCGCATTCTCGTAGAGCTCCATGCCCGCCATCGTCTTGCGCAGGCCGGGGAGCCGCGCCTTCAGCCACGCGCGGTCCGCATGGTTCATCACGTAGTCACCGTACATCAGGAGGTAGCAGAGCGTGTAGGTCGCGCCCTCCTGCGTGCCGCGCGTCGGCCAGTTGAAGGGACACTGTCCGTCGTCCCGCGTGCTCAGGTCATAGAGCTCGATCGCCCGCTTGATGATGCGGTCGTCGCGCGTCATTGCAGTGAGGATATTGAGCTGGACGCGCGTGTCGCCCGGATACATCTGCTGCTCGTAGTACGGACAGTCATACAGCGTCTCGTGGCAGCACATCTGCATCGCCCGTGCGGAAATGCGGCGGATTCCGTCCATCGTCACGTCCTGCGGCGTCGCGAAGGCGCTCTCCATCTCCAGCGGATAGCGCGACTCGACGAGATACAGGTCGGTGATCTCCAGCGGCTGGTCGCCCGTCTCGACGTCAATCCGGCACCACTTGCCGCAGCGAAACCACGGGGACGAGAAGACGGCACGGTCGCGTCCGTCGCAGACGAACGTGTCGCCATAGCCCTCCAGGTAACGTCCGACGATCGCATCGCGCGCGCCGGGCTGCCCGCCCTTGAGGCCCGTGCCCTTCTGCCGCGACGCCTCCGTCCAGCCCCACGCGACCTTCGCGCCCGCGCCGCCCTTCACCACCAGCTGGGGATATGCGCAGCAGTAGACGCCAAGGTCCCACGCCGCCTGCAGGCGCGTGTGCGGCGGGATGACATACGCCCGCCCTTCGCGCACCAGCGCGTTGAGCGAGGCGATTTCCGGCGCCTTCGTCTCCGCCTCCGTGTAGGCGTATTCCTCGCGGAACTTCGCGTTCCGCGTCACCGCCTTCACCGCACCCGGACGGGACATCGTCTCCGTCTGGTCGGGAAGCTGCGTCGGGAAGAGCATCCATCCGCCCGTCCTGCCGCCATAGGTCGCCTTCACGTCGTCCACGCCTGCGGGACCGCGCACGACGACGGCCTTCGTCCACGTCGCGGGCTCGGCGTCGTAGATGCCAGTGCCCGTCACCTCCCACTGGTCGCCCGTGCCCCAGCAGGATCCCTTGCCGATTGCCTTCATCCCGTGCAGCGTCCCGACCTCCCAGTCGGCCTTGCCTGTCGTCAGCACGGCGTCATACGCGCCGTCGGCCTTCAAGACGAATCCGCCGCGGAAGGAGAGCTGCGCCAAGGGGCCGTGATCGCCGATGATCCACACCGTCGCCTCGAGGACGTGGTCGCCGTCCGTGAGGTCGATCTCATACGTCTGATACTGCCAGTTCTCGACCACGGCGCGGTTCGGTCCGCGCGCGACGAACGCACCGTCCAGCGTCAGGTAGAACCGCTCGTCCGCCGAGACGTCGATCGTCAGCTTCTTCGCGTCCGGCTTCGCCGAGAACCGCTTGCGGAACTTGAGAAAGACGCCATCCTTCGCTGCGGACGAGTCACGCGTCATCGCCTCCCAGTCCGCGGCAAGTTCGCATGTCCCGGGCGCCTTCGGCGACCAGATCCAGCTCGCCCAGTCGACCGGCTGCACCTTGACGATGTTGGTGTTCCCGCGCGTGACGCGCGGTTCGCGGAAAATGCGCCGGACGGCCACACCGTCGGCAAGGGCCAAATGCGCCACGCTCAACGCAAGCGCAGCAAGGATGATTGTCTTGTGTCTCATAAACTCAAATGAACGGCAGCAGCGCCGCCGGAGCGAAAAGAAGCGAATCAAACATGTCGAGGAATCCGCCCAGGCCCGCCGGCATGAAGGTCGCGGAATCCTTGACCCCGACCCAGCGCTTGAACTTCGACTCGACGAGATCGCCGAACGTGCCGACCAGCGCGGCGACGGCGCCAAAGGCAAGGGCCTTGCCGACGCCGAAGTGCGTGAAGGACATCCACGCGCAGGACATCACCGAGGAGGCGAACACCGAACCGAACAAGCCTTCCCAGCTCTTGTTCGGACTGATTGTCGGGCAGAGCTTGTGGTTGCCGCCCTTCATCAGCTTCGCGGACGACATTCC
>JAEDMC010000264.1 GCA_016303225.1 Kiritimatiellia bacterium | reverse complement strand
GAACCGCCTGCCGCATCTCCGCGCAATCCGCAATCAGCCGCGTGTAGTTGGACTGAATCTTAAGATATGATTTCTCTGCCGCTGCTATTGCGTCAATGATCTTCTTTTGCTCACCCAAGCCAGGCAGTGATACAACAAATGACTCCAGATCACCTTTTGTCAATGCCTGCCGAGTTGAACCCGCCTCGCCGATTTTCAGCAGCGCTTCTTTAGCTTCAAACGAAATTAAGCGATAACAAAGGAAGTCTGCAGCAACCTCCGTATCATCCGAAATTCTAAGAATTGAAACATGCTGATTGACTCTCGCAGGAAGTACATCTGCAGGAACAACACAGCAACGCGCGATTGACGCTCCCGTTATATTGATCAAGACATCGTTCTTGCATATCTCGACATTGTCAAGCTCATGAGCCTGGGATTCGTTGATGTGCGCTAATTCATCATATTTGAATGCGTGGTCATACACATTCATGCTTCGGATTAGACTAACTCCTGATGAACAGTAGCTCTTTCTTCCGCCCTTTGGCGTTGCGCCAGAACCAATTTTAGAGCACACCTGCCCCAGCCGTTTTTCGACCCAGCCGGGTTTCGGGCGCATGGCTTCGTTGAGGGCGGACTGGAACAGCTCCTTCGCATTCGCCAGATTCCGCTCCGCATTCGCCTTCAGCCTGTCGATCTTCTCAAACGCCGCATCAATCTTCGCCACAATCCGCTTCTGCTCGGCGAGAGGTGGGATGGGGATTTCTATCGAAGACAGTTCTTTGAGATATAGTCCTTTTTGCGCCGCACCATGCCCTCTCTTCTCAAGGTCAGAAGACTTTGCCCAAAGCACATACATTAAATAGTGACTATCAACAATCGCATGTAGCGGCTTCAACACAGCAACACTTCGCTGGAATGTGACTCGCTTGTCACTGTCAAAAACACACGCACGACCAATAGTTCCTACTATTGTCAGTAACACATCACCCTTACGAACATCAGTCCTTCCATTACACTCTTCAAACGATGTATCCGATAAATATCTTGGAGCCTCAAACGTCAATTCGCCACAAAGGACATTTTTTGAACTGAGCATCAGGTTGTTACTAAACGGAATTCCAATGGGGGGATTGTGATCCCCATCGACAATCCGTTCGCACACCTCGCCGAGGCGCTTTGTCACCCAGCCGGTTTTCATCTGCCGAGCACCTTGAGGATGTCCGCGAGAAGCGCCGCGTTCTCTTTATCGATCGCCGCCATTTCCTGGGCGATCGTCTGGGGGCTGCGCTGCACGGTCTCGACCTGCTTGTTCGGATTCTTCACCGTGAGGTCGAACGTCTCGGGATCGAGGTCGGCGACATTCACCGTCCACGAGTTCGCGCTGTCGGGACGCGTCTTCGCGAGTTTCACGAACTCGGCGAGATCGTCCTCGTTGAGCGGATTCGTCTTGCCGAGCGAACGCCCCGGATCGAGCTGGTAGAACCACACCTTCTTCGTCGGCTTGCCCTTCTCGAAGAAGAGCACCACCGTCTTCACGCCTGCCGTGAACACCTTCTGCGGCAGATCGAGGACGGCGAAGAGGTTGCAGTCCTCCAGCAGCATCTTGCGGAGCCCCGCCGCGTCCCCGTTCGAGAGGAACGTGTTCTTGATGACGATGCCCGCGCGTCCGCCCGGCTTGAGCATGCGCATGAAGTGCTCGAGGAAGAGATACGCCGTCTCGCCGCTCTTGAAGGTGAAGTTCTGCTTGATCTCGGCGCGTTCCGAGTTCGAGCCGAACGGCGGATTCGCGAGGACCACGTCGACCTGCTGCGAGGGCTGGATGTTGAAGAGGTTCTCCTCCAGCGTGTTCGTGAGGAGGATGTTCGGCGCCTCGACGCCGTGCAGGATCATGTTCATCGTGCCGATCACGAACGGCAGCGCCTTCTTCTCCTTGCCGAACAGGGTCTTCTTCTGCAGCGTCTCGCGGTCCCGCGCCGTCTTGCACTTTTTGAGGAGGTACAGAAACGCCTCGCAGAGGAAGCCCGCCGATCCGCATGCGCCGTCATATACCCTTTCCCCGATCTTGGGGTCGATCACCGAGATGATGGCGCGAATCAGCGGACGCGACGTGTAGTATTCGCCGCCGTTGCGGCCCGCGTTGCCCATCCGCCCAATGCGCGATTCGTAGAGGAAGCTCATCTCGTGCTGGTCTTCGCTTGACTGGAACTTGAGCTCGTCCACCGCGTCGAAGACGTCGCGCATCACGTACCCGCTCGTCAGCTTGCACTGTACGCCGTTGAAGATCTCGCCGATCTTGTACTGCAGCGTATCGGCGGCCACGTCGGCCTTTTTGAACGAGCGCAGATACGGGAAGAGCTGGTTGGCGACGAAGTCCTTCAGGTCATCGCCCGTCAGCGACCGCGCGAGATCCTTCGACCCATCCACCTTCTTCGGCACCGCCCACGCGCTCCAGCGGTACTTGTTCTCGAGAATGGGCTCGAACCGACGCCCGTCCAGCTCCGCCTCCATCTGTCGGTTCGTCTCCAGATCGTCAAGATATTTCAGAAAGAGGATCCAGCTCGATTGTTCAACGTAGTCAAGTTCGCTGCCGCAGCCGGAATCCTTCCAGAGCGCATCATCGATTCTTTTGTAAATCTGGTCGTACATCAAATCTTCCCGTATTCGGCTTGCCGCGCATCCTTCCAAGCACGCGGCTTGATTCACCCCAAGCGAATCATAATTGACATTA
>JAEDMC010000066.1 GCA_016303225.1 Kiritimatiellia bacterium | reverse complement strand
CGATCTTCATCGCGATGCAGAAGGGCATCGCCCGCGGCATCTTCTCGAACGAGGCAGGCCTCGGCTCCGCCCCGATCGCGGCGGCGGCGGCGAAGACGAACGAGCCGGCGCGGCAGGGCCTCGTCTGCATGACGGGCACGTTCATTGACACGATCGTCATCTGCACGATGACGGGCCTCGCGATCGTCGTGACGGGCGCGTGGGAGCCGCAGCTCGGTCTGCAGGGCGTCGACATCACAATCGAGGCGTTCAGCGTCGGTCTCAACTTTCTTGGGCCGAAGAGCGGCGTCATCTCCGGCTTCTTCCTGATGACGGCCCTGACGTTCTTCGCGTTCACGACGATCCTCGGGTGGAACTACTACTCCGAGAAGTGCCTCGAGTACCTCGTCGGCTCGAAGCGCCAATGGGTCATCAAGGTCTACCGCTTCCTCTACGTCGCGGTCGTCTTTGTCGGACCCTACCTGACCGTCTCGGTCGTGTGGGGCCTCGCCGACACGTTCAACGGCCTCATGGCGTTCCCGAACCTTGTCGCGCTCATCCTCCTCTCGCCGGTTGTCTGGAAGGTGACGAAGGATTTCCTGCAGCGTACGCAGAAGTCCGTCTGAAGTTCCATCATGAAGACTCGTCAGTTTTGGTATCCGCTTCCGGAGCGGCTCATCGCCCAGCATCCCGCGGAGAAGCGGGGCACGGAGAAGATGCTGGTCCTCCATCGCGACACCGGGATGATCGAGCACCGGCACATCGCCGACATCGTCGAGTACATCACGGCGAACGACCTGCTGGTCGTCAACGACACGAAGGTCTTTCCCGCGCGCTTGATCGGCGAGTGGCCGGACACGCACGGAGCCGTCGAGGTGCTGATGGTCAATGCCGCGCCCATGGACGGCGATCCCAACGTCCCGTCGATGTCGGCGAGCTCTTCAACCACTCAACCTTCTCAATCTCTCAATCTCCGCTGGAACGTCATCATCGGGTCCGGACGGAAGTGCCGCGAGGGACAGGAGGCCGTGTTCGGTCCGCATGGCGAGCTGAGGGTGCGGCTCCTGAAGCCGCTCTCCGGCATCGGCATGTGGCAGGTCGAGTTCGTCTGCGCGCGTCCCCTCATGGATCTCCTGGACGAGTTCGGCCACACTCCCGTTCCTCCGTACGTGAAGCGCGAGGGTACGGCTGAGGAGGAAATCGCCGACCGCGAACGGTATCAGACGATTTACGCGCGCGAGGTCGGGTCCGTCGCTGCGCCGACCGCTGGCCTTCACTTCACGCCGGAGATCTTCGCAGCACTGGAGGCGAAGGGCGTGAAGCGCGTCGCCATCACGCTGCACGTTGGTCCCGGCACGTTCCGTCCGGTGAAGGCGGACAACATCGAAGACCATCAGATGGACTTCGAGGCGTTTTCCGTCTCGCCCGAAGCGGCGGAGGCGATCAATGCGTGCAAGGCCCGCGGCGGCCGCGTCTTCTGCGTCGGCTCGACGACGGTCAGGACGTTGGAGACAGTGGCTGCGGGACTGGAAGAAGTAAAAAGCAAAAGTGAAAAAGTAGAAAGTGCGGATGGCCGTGTTGTTGTTCCCGGTGCGGGGGCGAGCAACATTTTCATTTATCCGCCGTATCGGTTTAGGGTCTGCGACTGCATGCTGACAAACTTCCATTTGCCGCAGTCGACGCTGCTGATGATGATTTCGGCGCTGGCGGGACGCGAACGCGTCCTCTGCGCGTATGCGATGGCCGTGCAGAAAAACTACATGTTCTTCTCATATGGCGATTGTATGCTCATCGTCTGATGTGATATAATTGTTGGCAATGGCAATCTTCATTCCAAAGGACCGCAAGTCGCTTTTCCGCCAGTTTCTGGCGGGCATGTACGATGCCGTCGTCATTACGGACCCTAACGGCTACATTCTTGAAGTCAATCCGCGGACAGTCGAATATTTCGGCCACGAGCAGGATGATGTCCTGGACAAGCCGATTTCGCTCTTCATTCCCGGGCTGAAGCCGGAGGTCGTCTCCCGCATTCGCCGCGGCCTCGAGGGCGACCACCACGTCATCATCGACGCCAACGCCGTCAGCAAGGCGGGGCAGAAGATCGCCTGCGAAGTCGCAGTCTCCGCGATCGACCTGATGAGTCCAGGCGACCTCATCTTCACGATTCGCAACGTTGAGCGTCGTCGTGCGTACATGAACTCGCTCTGGTCGAAGGCCAATGCCTTCCGCATTTCGCAGACCGCGCTTTTCGCCTGTGACGCCGAGGGCAAGATTGGCGACTGTAACCAGGCGTTCCTGGAGATGTTCGACCTTAAGGACGTGGAGGAGGCTCGGACCCACGTCTTCGCCGACTTCATGAGCGACGATCCGCTTCCAGAGAACTTCAAAAAGGCCCTTGCCGGCGAGACGACGACGACCGGCATCGTGGCCGAGGGAGATTGTGAAGATCAGGAAGAACTGGAGATTGTCCTTGCGCCGAATGTTCACGGCCGGAAGACGCAGGGCGTCGTCGGCAGCATCATGAAGGTCTGAAACCGATGCGCAAGGCTCCCCAACATGCCGCAGGCCTCAACTCGCTGACGGTCAACAAGCCGGATCCGAAGGTCCTGCAGGATTTTCTCGCGCTCAAGTTTTCGCTCTCTCGCCGCACCGCCAAGGCGATGATCGACGGCCGTTCGGTCTGGGTCAACCGCAAGTGCGTCTGGATCGCGCGCTTCGCGCTCCGCACCGGCGACCTCGTTGAGATTCCCTCGCAGGTGGTGAAAGGCGCTCTGAAGCAGTCGGGTGGCGAGGACGCGAGACGCGAGACGAAAGACGTCCGGCACGTGCGGGTTCTGTGGTCGAACGAGAGCTATCTGGTCTGTGATAAGCCGGCGGGGCTTGTCTCCTGCGACGATCCGAAGTCTGTCGAGACGATTCTGCGCGAGCAGGAAAAGATCCCGACCCTGGAGGCCGTGCACCGACTGGACCGCGACACGACGGGGTGCCTCATGTTCGCGAAGAACCACGCCGCGTTTCTGGCGGCGGTGGAGGTCTTCAAGACACACAAGGTGTCGAAGGTCTACCATGCGGTCGCGACGGGCAGCTTCAAGTACGCGCATCAGGTCATCGACTCGCCGATCGACGGGCAGCCCGCCGTCTCCAAGGTGACGCGCGAAGGGGCGGGTGCGGACGCGTCGTTTCTGCGCATCCGCATTGAGACGGGCCGTACCAACCAGATTCGCAAGCACCTTGCGTCCGTCCGTGCGCCGATTGTCGGCGACCGCGTGTTCGGTCTCAAGAGCGCGCGTGATCCGCGCCTCATGCAGGTGCCGCGGCAGATGCTGCACGCCTCCACATTGACGTTGCCCGATCCGCTGAGTCCGCATGACGAGATCAGCGTCCACTCTCCGCTTCCCGCGGACTTCCGTGCGACGCTCAAGCTCTTCGGCATGGGCAAGCGCTAAGCGATGCGCCTCGATCGTCAGATTCAGGAGACGCATCCCGACTTTTCGCGGTCGCGGATCGAAGGTCTCATCAAGGGCGGCTTCGTGACCGTCAACGGGGCGGTGGCCGAAAAGGCCGGGATGAAGGTTGCGGAAGACGACGAGATCGTCGTCGAGATTCCGCCGCCAGTCCCAGCCGTGCCGGAGCCGGAAGACATTCCGCTCGACGTCGTCTATGAGGATGCGGACATGCTCGTCGTCAACAAGGCGCCGGGCATGGTCGTGCATCCTGCGCCCGGACACTTTACCGGTACGCTCGTCAACGCGCTTCTCCATCATTGTCCTGACCTTTCCGGTATCGGCGGCGTGGCGCGTCCGGGCATCGTCCACCGCCTCGACCAGGACACGTCCGGGCTCATCGTCGTCGCCAAGTCGCAGGCGGCGATGGATGGACTCGTCAAGGCGTTTGCGAGTCACAAGAACATCGAGAAGACCTACCTTGCAGTCGTCCACGGACGTCCCCGCCTCGATGCGGGACGCATCGAGAATTTGATCGGACGACACCCCGTCGACCGCAAACGCATGGCCATTGTGGAGAAGAACGGCAAGGTGGCGATTACGAATTACCGAATGTTGGAATCTTCGAACAGACATTCAAACCTTGCTTCCGTTGTTTGTCGAATCGAGACCGGCAGAACCCACCAGATCCGCGTGCATATGGCAAGCCTGGGCTGTCCCGTGATCGGTGATAAGGTCTACGGGAAGCCGGCGTTGGACAAGAAGCTTGAGCCTGTGCCTGTGCGGCAGATGCTTCATGCCTGGAAGTTGAAGCTCTGGCATCCGGTGCGTCGCGAGCAGATGTCCTTTGAGGCGCCAATTCCGGCGGACATGAAGCTTTTTTTGATATAATGGCAACTGTCCAGGCCCGAACACGGGGAATGAAAAGAAAGGACTGATGATGACGAAGGCGATGTTGCTGGCGACGGGTGTCGCCATGGCGGGGTTGACGGCCAGATGCGAGACGGGCTCTTTGGCCGAGCGGGTAAAGGCAGACTTCCCGGAGATGCCGGCGAGCGGAATCTGCCGATACGCGGTGCCGGCGACGGGCGAGCGGCAGTACCTGCCGGATTCATATCCCGAGGACGGCATGGCCGGTGCGCCGTGTTCCATCGTTGCCGCGCGCGACGAGTACGAGCCCGGCTCGTTCGTCCTCTATGCGACGAAGGACCTCGGCAAGCTCTCCTTCGCGGTCGGTGATCTGAAGAGCGAGAAAGGCGACGTCATTCCGAAGCAGGAACTCGACCTCAAGGTCGTGAAGGTGTGGTACCAGAACGGCAACGGCTGGTACAGCTACTTCCAGGACGTCGGCAAGCGGCTGTGTCCCGAACTGCTGCTGAATGACGAGGACCTCATCCGTGTCGACGAGAAGACCGAGGACAACTACGCGCGCCTGACGGAGAAGGACGGCAAGGTCAGCTGGTTCTGGATCACCGCGCCGCGGTGCGCCGCAAAGGTTCGCACGCCCGAGGTCTATCAGAGCTACCACCGCAGCAACGAGTCCTTCCTCTGCATGAAGGAGAACTTCCAGGACGCGGCGGAGTTCAAGGGCGCGACGCTCGAGGGCGGACGCTGCAAGCAGTTCTTTCTCACGGTGCATGTGGCGAAGGACGCGAAGCCCGGGCTCTACAAGGGCGAGGTGGTGATTCAAGGTGCAGGTGGACAGAGGATTGATTCCATTCCCGTCGTGCTGAGGGTGCTTGACTTCACGCTGCCGAAGCCGAAGTGCTACTTCGACGTCGAGAAGGACTACGTCACCTGGTTCTGCGAATATGTCGGGCTGGACATAATCACGACGATGAACGGCGGTGACCGCGAGCTCGCGAAGCGCCAGCTCCCGGCCATCCTCGCGAACTACGCGCGGCACGGACACGTGACGCCGTGCTTCCGCGATGCACGCACGGCATGGGGACGCAAGGTCGCGCTGGAGGCAGGCCTTGACTTCACATACGCCGCCGGCGGCGGCACGAAGCACGCGAATCCGGCCGAGATGCGTCTCCATGCCGAGCTGCTCGCGCGCCAGTTCGACCGCGAGATCGGACATCACAAGGGCGTAATACTCAGCTGGGGCGACGAGTACGGCCTCGCGACGCTCCGGACCATCCGCGAGATGATCGAGACCTATCACGAGAAGGGCTTTCTCTTCGCAATCAACTCGCGCTACGGCTATGACGCCGGCGCGAACGTCGCGGACATCTACTGGCCGCCCGTCACGCCGGACGGCAAGTCGGCCGCCCAGACGGCGAAGTTCAACGATCTCGGCGGCGCGGGCTGGTTCGGCTGGTACGCGAACCACCACGTCGGACCGGAGAACCCCGCGTTCAACCGCCGCCAGTACGGGTTCGGTCCCTACCGCGCGGGCCTCTCGTGCAATTTCAACTATGCGCACCACCTCGACGGCTGGAACGACATCGCGCCGTCCCTCTACAAGCCGATGATGCTCGTCTACGGCACCGGCTCGGGCTGCATCGACACGCTCGCGTGGGAGGGGTTCCGCGAGGGTCTGGACGACATCCGCTACGCGACCAAGCTGAAGCAGCTCGCGCTGCCGCTCTCGCATGGCGAGAACGTCAAGGCGCGCTACGCCGCGAAGCTGGCGCTCAAGCTCCTTGCTGACGCCGACCGCGACGACATGGATCTCGCGACGCTCCGCTTGGAGATGATCGAGTGGATTCAGCGCCTTTTGGCGCTGAATGCGAAATGACGAATTGAGAATGATGAATGATGTGAGAATGATGAATGATGAATGAAGGATTGACGGTGTCTGCTATGAAAACCAATTTTGCTTATGTCATTGGTCTTCCGTCTCTTGTCCTTGCGGCGGCGGTGGCCGGATGCGCGACGGAGAAGGGCGAGGGGGAGAAGCCGGCTGAGGTGACGAAGGTTGCGGAGACTGCGAAGAGGCCAGCGGCCAAGCCGCGGAACGCCGGCGAGCGCCTGCGTGCGTTTCTGCGGGACGAGGTGAACGCTCCGGCGAAGAAGCTCGGCACGGCCGAGGCGCTGAAGCTGCTCGAGGACTATCGCGCGGAGAATCCCGATTGCACGAACCAGAACGTGCGCGTTGACCTCGACTATGCAATTCTCGAACGCTGCAAGAGCTCGCCGCGTGGCGCCAAGTTCGACGCGGAGCTCGCCCGCGCGACGATCGAGAAGGTCGCCCCGCGCATCTATGACGATCCGAAGCTCACGCCGCAGGCGAAATTCAAGGCCGTCGACCGGCACTGCACGCTGCTGTGCGATCAAAAGCGCTTTGACGATGCCCTTGAGATTGCGAAGCGCTACACCGAGATGAAAGACGCGAAGGGCAAAGGCTGGGCTCGGTCTTGCGTCGCGTTGAAGAACGTCTATCGGCTCATGGACCGCTATCCCGACGCGCTCGCCGCGCTCAAGCGGGGCATTGCCGAGGCGCCGCAGAAGGGCGATCTCTGCGCGGAGGCGGCCAAGCTCGCCCTCGAGTTCGGCGACGTCAAGTCCGTGCCGGCGATCTGGGCGCTCGATACGGACAGCAACGCCGAGTACAAGACGATGAGCTGGGTGCTCGAGAACAAGGACGCGCTCGACGAGGTCGCCGCGTTCCGCGACGCGACGCTGAAGGGCGTGCTGCCGTTCTTGTCCAACGTGAAGAATCCGGCGAACCAGCGCCTCTGGCTCGCCTGTCGCGCGGGACTCGTCGCCGACACCCCCGAGGGGGCTGCGGCGCGCAAGGCCGTCGGCGACGTGCTCGCGAGCGGCAAGGCGTCACTCGACTGGGGCGTCGTCCACAAGCTTCGCTGGATGTTCATGGACGGCAACTGGAAGGGCTTTGCCTCGGTGTACAATGACCTCAAGTCGGTGAAGGCGCTGCAGAAGCCGGAGCTCCGGCGCGCCCACCTGTTCGCACTCGCGGCAGCCGGACGTGGAGACGAGGCGAAGAGACTTGTCGCGGACTATCGCGCCGAGATGGATACGCCCGAGGATCTCGTCAGGACGGACGCGCTCATGGCCGTGATCGAAGACCGCGACGCGCTCGCCGTGATCACGTCCGCGAAGCTTGCGCCGAAGGACCACGCGCTGGCCGTGCAGCTCGTCGCCGAGTGGGCGCTCGTCCTGCAGAAGAACGACGCCTGCCGCCGGTACGCGGACGCCTATGCGAAGCTCATCGTGCCGATTCCGCAGCGTCGGCAGAACGTGACGTGGTCCGCGAAGCCGCTCGACGGCGAGGCGGAGTGGCGCGCGCTCTGGCCGTCCCTGGAGAAGAGTTACATCGACGTGAAGATGTGCGGCGACCTCGACAACCTCGTCACGGACGTCGCGACTGGACGCGTGGCGGTCGAGAAGACCGACAAGGACACGAAGGACGCGCGCGTCGAGGTGACGTCCGCGTGCGACGTGAAGGGCCTCCACCTCTATTTGCGTGTCGCGGACCCGAACGCGCGTGCCGTCGAGGACGGCTTTGCGGGCGGCAAGGGCACGGAGATGTACTTCGCGCCGGGCGACAACCAGCCGTACATCTGCTTCGGCGGCAGTCCCCGCGAGCCGCTCGCGTATCTCTTCGGCACCACCTACACGTGGGAAGGCCACCAGCGGCTCGTCAAGGACGATCCGACGAAGCCCTGCAACATGAAGGGCGAGACGTTCTTCACGGACGACGACTACACGATGCACTTCTTCTTCCCGTGGGACGCGTTCTACCAGAAGCTGCCGATGGCGGGTACGGAGTGGAAGTTCGACTGTCTGACGGACGGCTGCAGCTGGGGCGGTTCGCAGGGCGTGCACGAGTCGACGAGCTGGGGACGTCTCGTCTTCAACCTGAAGAGCGAGGAGCTGACGGCCATCCGCCGTCGCATTCTCCTGAAGAACGCGAAGTCCTGGAGCCGTGGCGAGAAGCGTCCCTACGCGACCGTGGCGACGTTCGACCGCTGGGCTGATCCCGTCGTGGGCGACCCCGCGTTCTATGAAGCGTCCCTCAAGCCGCTGGAGGCGGAACTCAAGGCCTACGCGAAGCGCGTGACGCCCGAGATGACTGACGCGGATGTCAACGACATCTACGAACACGCCGTGCCGCGGTGGATCGGCTTGAAGCACGTGATCGACCGTCTGCGGCGCGAGTATCTCATCAGGAAAAATCTTGGACTCTAAAAGAAAGGAGAATGACATGAAAGGTTCCGTGTTGACGTTGGTGGCGCTGGGCGCCGGACTTGCGGGTGCGGCAGGCGTCGAGGTGAAGGAGTGTCCGAAGTGCGAGCGTTACGCTCGCTATGCGGACGACGGAAAGTCGGCGAGCGTCAACCGCGCGCGCTTTGAGGGAACTGCCGCGGAAAAGGACGCGGCAGTCGCGGCGGCCGTGCGGCGCGCCGAGGCGATGCTCGCCTCGACCGTGCTGCCGGACCCTGCGAAGCGTCCGCTGATGGGCTGGTCGAGCTGGAACTGCTTCGGGCTCGACATCAATCCGGAGAAGATTGTCTCGCAGGCGGTGGCAATGGCATCGAACGGACTCAAGACGGCTGGCTATCTCTACGTCAACACGGATGACGGATTCTTCGACGGACACGATGAGAAGGGCGTTCTCAAGTGGAACCTGAAGCGGTTCCCGGAGGGGATGAAGCCCGTTGCGGACGGCATCCACGCGCAGGGCCTGAAGGCCGGCATCTATTCGGACGCGGGCGCGGACATGTGCGGCGGCAGCAAGGGGTCCGGCCTCTACGGCCACGACGCGGCCGACTGCGACCTTCACTTCAAGCAGCTCGGGTTCGACTACATCAAGGTCGACTACTGCGGCGGCGCCAAGCTCGGACTCGACGAGCGTGCGCGCTACACCGAGATTTCGAAGGCCATTCGCGCGACCGGACGGGACGTCAAGTTCAACGTCTGCCGCTGGGCCTTCCCCGGTACGTGGATCTCCGACGTCGCCGACAGCTGGCGCGTCACGGGCGACATCCGCGCGAGCTGGGAGTCGGTGCGCTGTCTCTTCAGCAAGGGCCTGCCGCTCTCGGCCTATGCCTCGACGGGACACTACAACGACCTCGACATGCTTGAGGTCGGGCATGCCGCCGACTGGAAGCCGGCTTTTGACGGCGACACGGGCCTCTCCGAGCTCGAGGAGACTGCGCATTTCGGCCTCTGGTGCATCATGTCCTCGCCGCTCGTTCTCGGGTGCGATCTCCGGGCGATGCCGGAGGCGTCGCTCAAGCTGGTGACGAATCCCTATCTTCTTGCGATGAACGCCAATGACCTCGGGTTGCAGGCGTATCCCGTCCGCACGGACGGGGACGTCGTCACGGTGGTGAAGGATGCCGGCGAGCGTTACGGGCTTTCGCGCTATGTCGCGGTCGTCAACCTTGGCGATGTCGACGCAAAAGCGAAGCTGAACCTTGATGAGCTTGACCTCGGCGGACGCGCCTATGTCGCCGATCTCGTGGAGAAGGCGGAGATTGGTTCGTTCGAGAAGACGATGGAGCTGAAGCTCAAGCCGCACGAGGCGAAGTTCTACCGGCTCTTCGCCGAAAAGCGCCTCGTCCGCCGCGTCTATCGTGCCGATGCGTCGTGGATGCGCAATTTCGACTGCCTCGGCTGGAACAAGGACGGTCCGCTCTACATGATGATGCAGCCGGGACCGGGCGAAAGTTACGCCTCGGTGACTGCGGCCGTCGGCCTCGGACGCCGTCCGGACAACGATCTCCTCTGGCGTGACGTTCGCCTCTTCGAGAAGGGCGCGTACAAGCTGTCGTTCGACGTTGTTTCGAACGAACCGCGCACGTTCTTCGTCAGCATCGACGGCGGCAAGCCGGTCGAGCTGAAGGTGCCGGCCGCGCGCTGGGTCCAGTCCGTCTCCTTCGACGTCGACCTCGCCGCCGGCGCTCACGAGGTCCGGCTCTTCAACGACCGCGCGGGCGTGCCAGCCATTGTCAGCATGACGGTGACATGCAAGTAGTGCGCGTTTTTGCTGACGGTGCTCGTCGCCGTGCTCTTCCGTAGCCGAGGGGGTTGCGTTCCGCAAGGGAAATATGATATACTGTTCAAACTTTTCCCGATAAAAGCGTACAGTTAACAAAGTGGCCGCTTACCACACTTCAGGCGCTGGATGGGCGAAGCTATAGTTATTTTCGGTATTTTCGTCAGTTTTGAACAACAAAAGAAGGTAAGCTCATGAGCGCAGAACGCAAAGTATTCGGCAAGCTCCAAGGCATGGCGTCTCCGATGCCTGACTTGATTGACATCCAGGTGAAGGCCTATCAGGACTTCTTGCAGAGCGACAT
This sequence comes from Kiritimatiellia bacterium, assembly GCA_016303225.1. Classification (GTDB taxonomy): domain Bacteria; phylum Verrucomicrobiota; class Kiritimatiellia; order RFP12; family UBA1067; genus UBA1067. The sequence goes on along the minus strand of JAEDMC010000066.1, from coordinate 3,519 downwards.
CGCTCCCCAGAAGCGTGAGGACAAGGGCCTGCAGGCGATCTTCAAGGAGATCTTCCCGGTCGCCAGCTACGACGGTCGCTACAAACTCGACTTCGTCGGCTATCGGCTGGATCCCGAGAAGAAGAGCTATCTCCAGTCGCTGACGGACGGCGAGAGCTATGTGCGTCCGCTCAAGGCCGCGTTCCGTCTGCAGGACGGCGAGGACGTGCGCGAGGAGGAGGTCTTCCTCGGCGACATGCCGATCATGACCCCTGACGGCGCGTTCGTCATCAACGGCGCGGAGCGCGTGATCGTCTCCCAGCTGCACCGTTCGCCGGGCATCTCGACCGAGAAGCAGGTGCACGCCAACGGCCAGCCGCTCCTTTCCGTCCGCATCATCCCTGACCGCGGCAACTGGATCGAGGTGATGTTCGACACGAACGACATCATGTGGTGCTTCATGGATCAGCGCCGCCGTCGTCGGAAATTCTACGCGACGACGCTTCTCCGTGCGTTCGGCTACGGCTCCGACGAGCAGCTGATGCAGCTCTTCTACGACTTCAAGAAGCTTCCGACCGGCAAGAAGTACGCCGATAAGGACCTGCGCATGCTGGTCATGAAGGATGACCTGGTCGACACCGACTCGCAGGCTGTGATCGCGCGTCGCTATGATCCGGTCACCCCGGCGATGATGGAGCAGATCGCCGCGTCCGGCATCCACGAGGTTGAGGTGGTTGACGTCGCCGTCGACAACGGCACGCTCATCAAGACCCTCCGCGAAGACGCGAAGGCGGGCATCCGCAACGAGGAGGACGCGCTCAAGGAAGTCTACAAGCGCATGCGTCCGGGAGATCCGCCGACCGCGACGAACTCCAAGCAGATGCTGCACCGCATGTTCTTCGAGCTGGCGCACTACGATCTCGGCTATGTCGGCCGTCACAAGATCAACAAGCGCCTCGGCCTCACGGGCAAGATCGACGAGAACCTCCGCACGCTCCACGAGTCGGGCATCGACGTCATCGAGGCGATCCGCCTGCTCTTGAAGATCTATGTCGGCAAGGATCAGGTGGACGACATCGACCACCTCGGCAACCGCCGCATCCGCACGACGGGCGAGCTTCTGGAGAACCAGTGCCGCGTGGGCCTCGCCCGCACGGAGCGCCTGATCCGCGAGCGCATGACGGTGCACGATCCGAACCAGGGTCCGCTCACGCCGAGCCGTCTCGTCAACTCGAAGACGTTCAGCGCGGTGGTGCAGGACTTCTTCGCGCGCAGCCAGCTCTCGCAGTTCATGGACCAGACGAACCCGCTCAGCGCTCTCGCCCACAAGCGCCGTCTCTCCGCTCTCGGTCCGGGCGGCCTCTCCCGCGAACGCGCGGGCTTCGAGGTCCGCGACGTGCATCCTTCGCACTACGGCCGCATTTGCCCGATCGAGACGCCTGAAGGTCCGAACATCGGCCTGATTTCGTCCCTCGGCATCTACGCGCAGATCAACCGCTTCGGCTTCATCGAGACGCCGTACCGCAAGGTCATCGGCGGCAAGGTGACGGACGAGATCGAGTATCTGCCGGCGGACGAGGAAGAGCAGTTCGTGATCGCGCAGGCCAATGCGCCGCTGAAGCCGAACCGCACGTTCGCCGAAGAGCGCGTCACCTGCCGTTTCCGCACCGAGTTCTGCGACAAGCCGGCGCGCGAGGTCCAGTACATGGACGTCGCCCCGATGCAGGTCATCTCGATCGCGGCGGGCCTGATTCCGTTCCTCGAGCACGATGACGCGAACCGCGCGCTCATGGGCGCGAACATGATGCGTCAGGGCGTGCCGCTGATGACGACGGAGCGTCCGTTCGTCGGGACGGGCCTCGAGGGCGTCTCGGCGAAGGACTCGCAGGTCATCGTCACCTGCCTTGAGGCGGGCACGGTCGCGTACGTCTCGGCCGAGTTCATCATGGTCACGAAGGACGGGCAGCTGCCGTCCGGCAAGGCGCAGTTCGAGCACGATCCGGAGAACGGCGTGTGGCGCTACGACCTCCAGAAGTTCCGCCGCTGCAACTCGGGCACGTGCTTCAACCAGAAGCCGATCGTCAAGAAGGGGCAGAAGGTCAAGGTCGGCGACTGCCTCGCCGACGGTCCGGCGACGGACCAGGGCGAGCTCGCGCTCGGCAAGAACCTCCTGGTTGCGTTCATGTCCTGGCGCGGCTACAACTTCGAGGACGCGATTCTGGTGAACGAGAAGCTCGTCCGCGAGGACGCGCTCACGTCGCTTCACATCGTCACCTTCGAGTGCACGGCCCGCGACACGAAGCTCGGGCCGGAAGAGATCACGCGCGACATTCCGAACGTCTCCGAGGACGCGCTCAAGAACCTCGGTACGGACGGCATCGTCCGCGTCGGCGCCGAAGTGAAGCCCGGCGACATCCTGGTCGGCAAGGTGACGCCGAAGGGCGAGACCGAGCTTTCGCCTGAGGAGCGCCTCTTGAGGGCCATCTTCGGCGAGAAGGCGGCGGACGTCCGCGACACCTCGCTCACGGTTCCGCCGGGAACGACGGGCGTCGTGATGGGCGTGCAGGTGCAGAGCTCCAAGCAGGTCGAGCAGATGGACGAGAAGAAGTCCAAGAAGGCTGCGAAGGACGCCGAGAAGAAGCGCAAGAACCAGCTCGCCAAGCTCGAGAAGGACCTCATGGCCAAGCTCGCGGCGTCGCTGATGAACGAGAAGCTGCCGGCGAACATCACCGACAGCGATTCGGGCGACGTGATCGTCCCGGCGAACAAGAAGATCAAGAAGAGCCAGCTCGCGGTCCTCGCCAAGGCGCATGCGCACTGGGAGATGGACGAGGGTCCGGCGCGCGACAAGGTCGCGGGCATCATGGATCCGTTCGAGATGGAGTTCGCCGCGATCGAGGATGCCGCGGAAGGCGGCGACGGCGGTCTCTTCGGCGACTTCGGCGATGGCGAGGTCGTCAAGCAGGTGCGCGTCTTCCTCGTCGACAAGAAGAACCTCTCCGTCGGTGACAAGATGGCCGGCCGTCACGGTAACAAGGGCGTCGTCTCGCGCATTCTGCCGAGCTGCGACATGCCGTTCCTGCCGGATGGACGTCCGGTCGACATCGTGCTGAACCCGCTGGGCGTGCCGTCTCGAATGAACCTCGGCCAGCTCTTCGAGACCTACCTCGGCCTCGCGTGCCGTTACCTCGGCTTCCATGCGGCGACGCCGGTCTTCGACGGCGTGCAGGAAAGCGAGATCGACGAGCTCCTCAAGGAAGCCCGTGCGGTGCAGGAGAAGACCGAGGGCAAGCAGAGCTGGATCTGCCCCGAGGGCAAGACGGTCCTCTACGATGGCATGACGGGCGAGCCCTTCGCGCAGAAGGTCGTCGTCGGCGTCATCTACATGCTGAAGCTCCACCACCTGGTGACGGACAAGATCCACGCGCGTGCGGTGGGTCCCTACTCGCTCGTCACGCAGCAGCCTCTGGGCGGCAAGGCCCAGCTCGGCGGCCAGCGCATGGGCGAAATGGAGGTGTGGGCGCTCGAGGCGTACGGCGT
>JAEDMC010000065.1 GCA_016303225.1 Kiritimatiellia bacterium | reverse complement strand
AGGCGGTGCCGGAGGGCTGGATTTTCAACAATGAAAAAAACGGGTAAAGTCCAAACTTATGAGTAGGTATATCAAGTCCCTGTTGGTCGCTGCGCTCGCGTTCGCGGCGGGTTGCTGTTCGTTCACTTCGACGTCCGTCGCTCCCGAGCGGGTAGGCGTCTGCAGCTGGAGCTGGCACGCCGACATGAAGACGGTGGCCGCGCAGATGGAGGCTGCGGGCGTGAAGGGCATTCACCTGGCGCTCGGGCCGTTCATCGCGCCTGACGGCCGCCATGGCGGCGCCGAGAGCGCCGAGACCTGGGCGTTCGTCAAGGGCAAGGTCGCGAAGGGCGAGTGGAAGCTGATGTCCACGATGGTCGGCATGGTCGGCGAGAACTACGCGACGCTCGAGACGATCAAGGAGACCGGCGGCATCGTTCCGGACAAGACCTGGGAGCAGAACAAGAAGATCGTCACGCGCGGCGCGCAGCTGACGCAGGAACTCGGGTGCAAGTACATGTCGACGCACGCGGGCTTCCTCGACGAGTCCAACCCCGCCGCGCTCAAGAAGTACGTCGAGCGCGTGAGCTGGATGCGCGACGAATGCCGCAAGTACGGCGTCACGCTCATTCTCGAGTCCGGCCAGGAGACCGCCGAGGACCTCGCGTCCTTCATGTCGAAGGTTCCGGGCATCGGCATCAACTTCGATCCGGCGAACATGATCCTCTACGCCAAGGGCAAGCCGATGGAAGCGGTCAAGATCCTCTATCCGTGGATCATGCAGGTGCACGTGAAGGACGCCTGCGAGACCAAGGTTCCCGGCACCTGGGGCACGGAAGTGCCGTGGGGCGAGGGCGAAGTCGGCGGCGACTGCTTCGTCGCGGAGCTGGAGGCCCTCGGCTACAAGGGCAACTACGTGATCGAGCGCGAGGGCGGCGAGAAGCGAGTGCCGCAGATCCGGCAGGCGATTGACCAGCTCCTGAACTGAAAAGATTGAACCGGCGTCGCGCCGGCGCATTTGCCTATTCAAGGAGGTTTTGACATGCAGATGACAAGAAGAGAGCTTTTGAAGGCGTCGGCGGCGTTCGGCGCGTTCAACATCATTCCGTCGAAGGTCTTGTGGGGCGCAGAGGCGCCCTCGAACCAGCTGACGCGCGCGCTGATCGGCTTCGGCTGCATCGCGCACAGCGAGAACCACCTGCCGTTCAAGGGTTCGCGGCTCGTCGGCCTCACCGACTGCTACGCGCCGCGCGTTGAAGCGGGTCTGGCGGCGGCGGAGAAGGCCGGCTTCGGCAAGATCAAGGCGTTCAGGAACTTCGTCGAGCTCATCAACGATCCGGGCGTGGACATCGTGCACATCTGCACGCCGCCGCACTGGCACGGCGCGATGAGCGCGATGGCGGCGAAGGCCGGCAAGGACATCTGGTGCGAGAAGCCGATGACGCGCACGGTCGGCGAGGGCAAGCGCGTCATGGAGCTCGTCCAGAAGAACAAGTGCATGTTCCGTCTCAACACCTGGTTCCGCTTCCAGGGGCAGTTCTACGGCTTCGGCACGACGGTCGAGCCGATCCGCCAGATCGTCGAGAACGGGCTCCTCGGCAAGGGTCCGATCAAGTGCACGTTCGGCGAGGGCCAGGGCTTCACGTGGAAGTTCGGCTGGTCCGGCCGCGTGCAGGACCGGGCGCAGATGGTGCCGCAGGGGCTGGACTGGGACATGTGGCTCGGTCCGGCGCCGTGGAAGCCGTATACGGACCACCGCTTCGGCACGTCGTTCCGCGGCTATTGGGACTACGATTCCGGCGGGCTCGGGGACATGGCGCAGCACTATCTCGATCCGCTGCAGTACCTCCTGTGCAAGGACGAGACGAGCCCCGTCAAGATCGACTACAAGGGGCTTCGGCAGCATCCGGAGGCCGTCGGCAGCTTTGACCGCTTCACGCTTACGTATGATGACGGCACCGAGGTGATTCTCGACGGCGACGTGTCGCTGCGCGACGAGCCGCTGCTGCGCGGGTCGAACGGGCTTTGCGTCTACAAGAAGGCGGGCGGCGGCAAGACGCTCCGCATCAAGGACGCGAACGGCTGGTGGCCGGAGGAGAAGGTGCTGAAGACGCTCGCCGAGCTCCCGAAGCCGGCGCCGCAGCAGACGGACTTCATCGACAGCTGCAAGAACCGCAAGACCTTCGCGCTCAACGAGGCGAACGGCTTCCGCTCCTCGACGATGTTCAACCTCGCGATCGTCGCGTGGCGCCTCGGGCGCGGCTTCGAGTTCGATCCCGTGACGCTGCACGCCAAGAACGACGAGGCGGCGGAGCGCTTCCTCTATCAGGACGACATGATGCGTCAGCCTTGGCGCGAAGAGATGTTCGGCTGACGCCGGGGCGAAGGTGAAAGGTTAAGGTGAAGAAATGAGCAAGTTACTTGGTGTTGTCCTGACCGCGGCGCTGTTGGCCGGGTGTGTGACGGAGGAGAAGTACGGGGCGTTCGAGCCGAAGGGCGAGCTTGGGGCCCCGAAGGCGACCGCATTCGCCGACTACGGTTCCGCGATGGCCAGTCATAAGGGCTACGAGATGGCCTACGAGTGGCAGTGCAAGGATCCGAAGGCGGTCGAGGCCGCCACGAAGAGGGAGGTCCTGGCGGGCTTCGTCGCGTCCGACGCGGCGTCCGACGCGCTCCTGACGAAGATCGGCACGGCCTATGACGGCGATCCGATCGCGCTGACGCAGATCGCGGCCGTGACGCAGCTCGTGATGTGTCCGAAGTGTCCGAAGGCTCCGGCGTGCCGCAAGGTCTGGGTGGCCGCGCTCAAGCGCGCCCGGGCGAAGACGGACGACGGATATGTCCGGACCTTCTGTGATCAGCAGCTCCGCATTTGCGAATGAAAAAGCTCCGGGCCATCGTCCTCGGCGCGGGCTATCGCGGCCGAGCCTATGCGGAATACGCGAAGGAGCATCCCGACCAGCTGGAGATCGTCGGCGTCGCCGATCCCGAGCAGGCCGAAGTGATTCCCGCGCCGCAGTACTGGAAGGACTGGCGCGAGTGCCTGGAGGCGCATCCCGAGGCGGACATCGTGATGGTCACGATGCCGGACGCCCTGCACCACGATCCGGCGATCATGGCGCTTGAGGCGGGGTATCACCTTCTGCTCGAGAAGCCGATTTCCCCGACGGCGCAGGAATGCCGCGAGGTGATCGACTGCGCGATCCGGAACAGGCGTCTCGTCATCGTCGGGCATGTCCTCCGCTACACGGCGTATTTCGCGCACATCAAGGCGCTCATCGACTCGGGCGAGCTCGGCGACGTCGTCTCGATCTCGCATCAGGAGTCCGCCGGCTTCTGGAAGGTCGCCCACTCCTATGTGCGCGGCAACTGGGCGAACTCGAAGAAGTCCTCGCCGATCATCCTGGCGAAGTGCTCGCACGACTTCGACCTGTTCGTGTGGTGGATCGGTCAGAAGTGCCGGAAGGTGACGAGCTTCGGCTCGATCAAGCTCTTTCGCAAGGAGATGATGCCGAAGGGCGCCGCGCTGCGCTGCGTGGACTGTCCGGAGGCGGTTCGGAAGAACTGCGTCTGGAGCGCCCAGAACATGTACGTCGACCATGACGAGCTCAAGTATCTCTTTGCGGACCGTTCGGACGCGGCGATGAAGAAGCTCATCGCGGAGACGGAGTACGGCAAGTGCGTCTACCAGGCCGACAACGACGTCCCCGACCACCAGACGGTGACGATGGAGTTCGAGGGCGGCGCGACCGTGAGCCACGTGATGACGGGCTTCACCGAGAAGAACGTCCGCACGACCCGCATCGCGCTCACGCGCGGTGAGATCGTAGGCGACGGCGAGAACCTGGACATTTGCCGCTTCGACGGCAATCCGGTCGAGACGGGCGTGCCGCGCGTCTACCGCATCCCCAACCGCTCGCGTCACGGCGGCGGCGACTTCAACCTGGTCTCCGAGATGATCCGCATTCTCAGGCGAAACGATCCGGATGAGATTCGCCACACGACCGAAGAGGCCCTGCAGAGCCATCTCATTTGCTTTGCCGCGGAAGAGTCGCGGCTTGCTGGAGGCAAGATTGTCGAGCTGAACTGATCGAAATGCCGTCAGGGCGGACACTTGCCGCGGTGCTGTCGCTGGTCGCAGCGGTCGCCTATGCCGACGAGTGGGATGACGCTCGAGGTCTGGCGTGACGACGAGCGCGACCGTCCTAGCCGCGCCGATTCGGTCGAAACTTTGCGTATGCGAAGCATCTGCGTTCTCTACCGCCTTTTTGACCCACACTTATGCCCGAAGCCACAAAGAAAGTGCGAATTCGCTTTTGCGGACGGCGACGGATAGCGCGACTTTCCCGCATCGCGGCAATTGACGCCAAAAACGCACCCGAAAACCGACCTCGTTATATGCTCAAATATAGCAGGAACAATTTTAGGAAAACATAAAATTATCAAACCTTCCGAGAAAGAATGACCGCTTGACGCACGGCTGTTTGGTCTGCTATACTACGACTCGTGAATGAGATAACTTCATGAAATTCTGCTATTCCCAACAGGGAGGATGTTTATGGGTAGGCTCAGCAAGTTCGCCGCGGCGTGTGCTGCGGTGGTGTGTGCGTTTGGCGCAAATGTGGCGCGCGCGGACGCGCTAGTGCCGTCCGGCAGCGATGACACGGCGGCGATTCTCGACGCCATCACGAACGCCGCGGAAGGCGCAACGGTCGAGCTCGGGCAGGGAACGTTTCTCCTAACGTCCACGCTGAAGTTCGACAGGAACGTTCGGCTCGTTGGCGCGGGTGCGGGCCAGACGACACTTGACTTCCAGAGCAAGTGCCGCGGTGTTTCGATGACGGAGTCCACTGCGGTGCTGGAGGGAGTGACGATTACCGGCGGGTATGCCTACAATGCCAGTGGCGCTGGTGTCAACATGTCGAAGGGCATTGTCCGCAACTGCCGCATCACGGACTGTCAGGCGACAGCCGCGACCGGCACGACGGCGAACGGCGGCGGCGTCAACATGACGGGCGGCACGGTCTCCGGCTGTGAAATCGACGGGTGCAAGTTCGGCAACCTCTACGGGCATGGCAACGCCATCTACATGGACGGCGGCACGGTGACGAACTGCGACATCCATGCCAACAACGGCGGATATTCGAACGGCGCCTATGGCGATGCCGTCGTCTACCTGAAGAGCGGAACGCTCGTGGCATCGAAGATCCACGACAACACGAAAGACGCCACGCCTGGCGTTCACCAGGAAAACGGCACGATGATCAACTGCCTCATTTACAACAACACGGGCACGGCCCTGTCGGCCGGCATCTACAAGACGAACGGCTATACCTATAACTGCACGGTCTACAACTGCGTGCTCTCGGGCGACACGACTGGGATCAGCGGCCTCTCGCAGGCGGGTGGCACGACGAAGAACTGCATCGTCTGGAACAGCCACCCGGCGTCGTCGACGGCGGGGAGTGTATATGTGGGCGGCGGCACGTTCGAGAACGGCGTCACCGAGAAGGATGTCGGAACGGGCACGGCGACGGGCGACCCCAAGTTCGTCAATGCGGCGAAAGGCGATTTCCGGATTTCCACGGTCACTTCTTCGGCCTACGAGCATGGCGTACCGCTGGCCGACGTGCCGTCGGATATCGTGGGCAAGGTGCGCAGCGCGACGGCGCCGACGGCTGGTGCCTATGAGTTTGACGGCGAGTTCGTGGTCATTCCCGCGAATCCGCCGTTCAAGTACGCGACCGGCGAAACCCTGACGGCCGACATCGAGGACGGCGAGGGCTATGTCGTTCTTGAGAACGAGGGCGGCGTCGAGCCGGGGACGTATCCCGTGGTCGTCGGCTTGCGTGACAAGGAGGGGAGCTGCTGGGCGGACGGCACGACGGAGGACAGGACCCTTGACTTCGAGATCCTCGCCCCGATCGTCCTTCAGCCGACGGACGGTGACGATGAGGTCGCGGCGGCGATTGACGCGACGGTGAAGGGCGGAACCCTTTTCTTCGCGCCCGGCACCTACGCGCTGACGAAGACGATCAACCTGTCGCGCTCGATCACCCTGAAGGGCACTGGGCGCGACGAAGTCATCCTGAACTTCGGCAAGAAGTGCCGCGGTGTCAGCATGACGGCTGGTGGCGCGGTGCTGGAGGGCGTGACGATCAGCAACTGTTCTGTGTCCGTGCAGAACGAGCACGGTGGCGGCGTGAACATGACGTCCGGCACCCTGCGGAACTGCCGCGTGACATCGTGTTCGGTCTATCAGCTCTATTCCAGCGGCGGCGGCATCTACATGACGGGCGGCACGGTTGACGGATGCGAAATTGACCGCTGTACATTCGAGGGACTTTACGGGCACGGCAATGCCGTCTGGATGAACGGTTCCACAGCTGTCGTGACGAACTGCGATATCCATGCGAACAACGGCGGTTTCAACCACAGCACTGTCAGCTATGGCGCCGGCATTGTCTACCTGCAGTCCGGCACACTGACCTGCTCGAGGATCCACGACAACAGCAAGAATTCCGTCCCCGGCATTTACCAGAAGAACGGCACGGTGGTCAACTGCCTCATTTATAACAACACGGGCACGTACGGTGCGGCGGGCATCTACAAGGAGGACGGCTACACCTACAACTGCACGATCTACAATTGCGTGCGGTCGGGCGACACGGCGGGACAGAGCGGCATCTCCCAGTCCAACGGCACGACGAAGAACTGCATCGTCTGGAACAGCCACCCGGCGGCGTCGACGGCCGGCAGCGTGTCGGTGAGCGGCGGCACGTTCGCGAACAACGTGACGGAGGTGGCGGTCGCGAAGGCGACGGACACGAAGACCGGCGACCCCGCGTTCTTCGGCGTCGTCTCGAACGACTTCCGCATCACCCGTTCGTCGTCCGCCTACCGGACGGGCGTGCCGCTTGCCTCGGTCAAGGGCGATTTCGCGGGAGTTGCGCGTGACGCGGAGCATCCGAGCATCGGCGCGTACGAGTACGATGCGAGCATCGAGATCTACGAGGTGACCCTCCGGTTCGACCAGAGCAAGTATCCGCAAGGCGCGGATGTGGTGGTCGAGGCGGTCGTGACGGGCGTGGGCGACGAGGAACTGCCGGTTGCCTGGACGCTGGACGGCGAAACCCTGGCGACGACAGAGAAGATCGTGACGCTCAAGGGGCTTCCGTCCGGTGCGCATGTGATTCGCGCGGCGGTCGTCTTCGAGGGCAAGCCGGCGGCGAAGGAGGAGACGTTCGCAATCCTGCCGACGAAGGTCTTCGTGAACCACACGGGCAGCGGCACCTATCCGTACGCGACGGAGGAGACGGGGACGGACTCGTTCGAGGCGGCCTTTGCGGCGCTTTGGGGCGCGGCGGACGTGACGGGCGAGGTCGTGGTGGCCGAAGGCGTCTACACGAACGTGACGGCGGTCTCGTTCCTCAATCCGATCCGGGTTCACGGCGAGGGCATGGACCGCACGAAGATCTTCTGCAAGACGCGCTTCGTCCCGTTCTCGCTGGGCAACAGGGCCGCGATCCTGTCCGGCCTGACGATCGAGGGCGGCTCGCGCGGCGCGTCGATGTCGAGCGGCAGGATCGTCGGCTGCCGGTTCCTGGGCTGCGGAAACTCTCTCGTGGAACTGAGCTCGGGCGGCGGCATCAACATGTCGGGAGGCACGGTTGCGAACTGTTGGTTCCAAGGCTGCTATGCGACGGGGCTTTACGGCGGCGGCGGCGGTGCCTACCTGACGGACGGCATGATCACGAACTGCATGTTCTCGGGCTGCCAGTCGGGAACGGATGTTGCAAACGACCAAGGCGGCGGCGCGGTTCTCCTTCTCGGCGGGACGGTGACGCATTCCCAGCTCCTCAACAGCCAAGGCGGAGTTTATCCGGCGTTCCGCATCAAGGGCGGCACGATGCGCAATGTGCTGGTGACGGGCACGAAGGCGGGCAGCACCGTCGCGGCGTATCAGGACGACGGCACGATTGAGAGCTGCACGATCGCCGGGAACAGCGTCCTTGCCTCGACGGGGACGGTCCATGTGGCCGGCGGCACGTTCCGCAACAACATCGTCTGGGGCAACACCGGCGTGTGCGAACTGGTCAAGAAGGGCGGCAGCGTGGACCACTGCTGCTATCCCGAGGCCGAGGAGGGCGTGGACGGCAACACGGCGAGGGATCCGCTCCTGAAGAAGGGCTGTGTCATCAAGTCGTGCTCGCCGTGCCGCGATGCGGGCGTGGATCAGCCGTGGATGACGGGCGCGACCGACCTCTGCGGCAATCCGCGCATTTGCGACGACCGGGTCGACATCGGCTGCTTCGAGGTGCGTCCCTCGGGCCTCATGCTGATCGTGAGGTAAGGGCGGTGAAGAGACTGTCGTTGCTGGTTGTTTGCGCGCTGGCGGACAACGTCTGTTGCGCGCCGAAGGCCAGGCGCGCGCCCGACGTTCCCGGTACGGTGTGGCGTGAATTCCCCCGCCCGAAGCCCCTCTGCGCCGCAGGCCGTACCACGCCGCGCAAGCTGACGAAAGACCTGCCGCCAGTTCCGGCGGCTTCGGGCATAAGTGTGGGGCAAAAAGGCGGTAGAGAACGCAGGTTGCCTGAAAGTGTAAAAGTTATTTATGGACAATACCTAAGCGGTTGGACCGTTGTTTTGATATAATACCGATGAAATGGCAGATGAGATACAGAAGCGCGCGTGGGAGCATGGGCTTCCCGGATACCTGCAGCATGACCTCGATGCGTATAAGGAGGGTCGTGCGAAGGGGACGTCGTTGCTGGATTGCCTCTGGTGCGAGCTCTACGGGTCGATCAACGGTGCCGAGATCGACGATCAGGCGATCACGCATGAGCACGCCGAGTATTTGCGCGACAAGTTCCTGAGGGGAAGGGCCGTCTGATGGAGGAAGTCGACTTCACGTCCTGTCCGCGAGTTCCCGGCCGTGCCTATAATGGCGCGAACGGCAAGAAGATCGCCGTTTCGTTCGAGGACGCCGTCTGGATCCTGAAGTTCCCGCCGTCGGCTGCCGACAAGCCGAACGAGCTTTCCTATTCCAACAGTTGCGTTTCCGAGCACCTCGGCAGCACGGTCTTTCGGATGCTGGGCGTTCTGGCGCAGGAGACGCGTCTTGGAACGCACGTGAACGGGCGCACGAAGGTCGTCTGCTCGTGCCTGGACTTCACGATTCCCGGCAAGCGCTTCTATGACTTCTGCTCGATCAAGAACACCGTCATCGATTCCGAGACGGGCGGTCATGGCACGGAACTTTCCGACGTGCTGACGACGATCGACCTGCAGCAGTTCGTCGATCCGGTGCTCGTGAGGCGGCGCTTCTGGGACATGTTTGTCGTCGATGCGCTGCTCGGGAACTTCGATCGTCATAACGGCAACTGGGGGTTTCTTGTCGACGAGCGGACGTCGCTGGCGGAACTCGCGCCGGTCTTCGACTGCGGCAGCTGCCTTTTGCCGCAGGCCGACGAGTCGATCATGCGCAAGATGCTTTCGGACGAGGACGAGCTCAACGCCCGCATCTACACTTTCCCCGGCTCGATGCTCAAGGTCGGCGGACGCAAGATCAATTACCGCGACTTCATCGCCGCCCACGCCGACCCTGGGCTGGACGAGGCCCTTGAACGGCTGTTGCCGCGCATCGGTGCGCTGGACTTTGGCCGTCTCGTTGACGAAACGCCATATCTGGCAGATCTCCAGCGCCGGTTCCTCAAGACCTATTTCGAGGCCCGACGCGAACGGATCTTTGCGAAATGATGCGTTCAGCCCGTTCGGTCATTGTGCATTGACCATCCTTCCTGCCCCGCGATGACCGTTCGGGCGCAAAAGGGTTAACCCTTCACTCCGCTTCTTATGTCTCCCGCCTTCGCTGGAAGCGACGGATAGCGCGACTTTCCCGCATCACGGCAATTGACGCCAAAAACGCACCCGAAAACCGACCTCGTTATATGCTCAAATATAGCAGGAACAATTTTTGCAAAACATAAAATTATCAAACCTTCCGCTTGCTTTTCGTGCTTCGCTTGTGGTATCATTCTCTCAGCTTGAAGGTGTTGCTTTTCGCGGGTGCGAGGGACGTTGCCGGAGGGCTGGATTTTCAGTCATGAAAAAACGGATAAAGTCCAAAATTGCGGTTTTCTCAAAGGAGTAAACATGAATAAGCTCTGCAAGTTCGCCGCGGCGTGTGCTGCGGTATTGTGTGCGTTTGGCGCGAGGGCGGAGTTGCCTGATGCATTTGTCGAGTATGTCGAGTCGGACGGAACGGCGTATTATGACACGGGAATCGTGGCGAGCCCGGCAAATACGAAGATGTGGGTGGTGCTGGCGCCGACGTCTTTACCGACAACGGATTGTTCCGTCTTTGGAGCGAGGTCTTCAGCGACAGACGCCGGTTCCGATGCCGCTTACGTCTATTACACTGGTAAGAACTTTCGGGCGGACTGGGTGGGCGCCAAAACCAAGACCGGCGAAATCTCCGCGAATCAGGTTTACCGCTTCTACTGTGCGAAGAACACGGTGCAGATCAATGAAGCTTCAACGACTGGAGCCCGCGCAAAGAATGCCGAGAACAGCGCGACGATTTATCTTTTTGCCGCGAACAACAACGGTGCGGTGCTGAAGTCGGGCCTGCCCCAGAAGCTTTATGGCGCACGGATTTCGGCAGATGGCGTGAACTTGAGCGCCGATTACCTGCCGTGCGTGAAGAACGATGCGGACGGAAATCCCGTTGCAGCGCTTTACAATCGCGTGACGGAAGAGATTTGCTATCCGACGAAGGGCACGTTGACGGCGGGTCCTCGTCTGGGCAAGGCTGGCGTGAAGACGTTTGTCGGCAGTGTCGGTGATGACTGGGCGACGGCGGACAACTGGTTGCCGGTTGGAGTGCCGGTGGAGACGGACGATGTCATTGTTCCCGGCGGACGTTTCGCCATGGCCGCCCAGTCGATCGCGCTCAAGTCGCTTCTTGTCGAAGAAGGGGCAACGCTGTGCGTTGGCAGCACGATGATAAACAACTGGGCTGTCGCCAACATTCTCCCGCTCGCGATGGAGAAATCGTCGCTCTTCGTTTCCGTAACGGGCGATCTAACTGTCAAGGGGCGTTTTGCGCTGGCGGCGCTGAGGAGTCCGGTTGACAGTCTCTCGATGACGGTTGGCGGCAACCTCGTCTTCGCTGCGACGGCTCGCGCGAACCTCTTCTCCGGAACGATGAACTGTTCGAAGGAGGAGTATAGTTTCGCCCGCCTTTACGCATCTGCGGCGCAGGTGATGGTGGGCGGAAGCTTTGAGGTGACGGATTCGGCGAAACTTTCAGTCTTTTGTGATCCGAAGACGGGCAAGGCGATCCGTTTCGGATGTCAGGATTTCGAAGTGGCGGCCTCCGCCTCGGTCAGCGCTCGCAACGGAGGGTGGAACTGGATCAAGTACCGCGACGACAACATTGCGGACTACGTTGGAGAAAATGTGGATCCTCGCAGCCACACATCTGGTGATAATTCGAAGCGCTACTATTACATCCTTACGCCCTATCATATCGGCAATTGGGAATTTTACAACAGCGCCTGCTATGGTGGGGGGACTTCGCCCTACGGCTATCCGTACGCGCCGTTCCTGGCGGGTTCGCCGACAAGCTGCAGGTCTGAGCCGGTCGCCGGAGGCGGTGTAGTTTGGGTTGTTGCCAAGGGTACGATGACGATTGAAGGCTTGGTCACGGCGCATGGTGAGGCCAGCCAGTATAGCGGTTGCTCTGGAGGTGGCATTTGGCTGTGCGCGAAGAAGGTCACGGAGGGGTGTGCGGGCGTGTTGAACGCCGAGGGATCGAACAATTCGCATAGCAGCAGTCCGGGCGGTGGTTCCGGCGGTCGTATTTCTATCGGCGTCGGACTTTCCGACAAGGACATCGACTATCTTGCGTCTGGTGGAGACCCGGCTGAACGCGGGCTGAGTGCGCAGGATGGCTGCATGCTTCTGACCTGTACGGTCCAAGGAGGAACAGGCGGACAGAAGAACGCTGCCGGCGAGAAAATTCGCGGAGCTTCGGGCACGGTTACGACGGTCTACGGCGCGTCGGCGGACGTCAGTGTTACGGTCGTCGGCTCTCCGTCCGACATGGGAGCGGTCGATCCCGACTATGGTACGCGTTCGTGCGAGCGCAATTCGACACAGACTTTCACCGCGAATGCGGTTGCTTATGCGCAGGAAGACATACGTTACTCTTGTACGGGATGGTCTGCGGTCAACGAAGACGGAGTGATTGCATCAGGCAGCACGACTACTGCGGAGTTCTCCATCGGAGAGAAGCCTGCGACACTCACTTGGCTTTGGGGTGATTGCGAGAAGAGGCTCGTGGTGAACGTGCCGGAGAACGTTCAGGTGAAGGTGGATGACGTTGTCTTCTCCGAATCCGGCATTACTTGGGGGAGGGACGGAGATGACGTGACATTCGAAGCCTTGCCAGCCGAGGGCTACGAGTTCCTCTGCTGGGAAGGCGAAGTGCCGTACGGCAAATCGACGAGCAATCCGCTGGTGTTGGCAATCGCCGACATGCGCAAGGTGACGCCGGTCGTGCGGGCCGTGTCCGAACCGGTGACGCGGACTTGGCTTGGGGCGGCGAAAACCGTCAAGCTGTGGAACGATCCGGCGAACTGGGAGCCGGCGGGCGTGCCGGGGGCGGCGGATGACGTCGTCATCGCCAACGGCACGTGCCTTGTCTCCAATTATGCTGCTTGTGCGTCGCTGAAGCTGGCCGGCGGGGCGGCGCTGAAGGTGGCGGAGACGGCATCGTCCATGCTGGAGGAGGCGGTCTTGGTGGTGAATGGCGACCTGATGATGACGAACACGGCTACGCTGACGGTGGCGCCGCGCAATCAGTATCGTCACGGACGGCTGTCAGTCGGCGGCGATCTCGTACTCAATGGCACGAACACCCTGACGGTCAGTGCTGGGCCAGTCGACGGCACGACCTTCACGCACGAGAACGGTTGCGGCTTCGTCACCGTCGGCGGCAACCTGATTGTCGTCGGCAAGTCGACGGTCATTCCCAACAGCGAGCCGTGGACGGGCGGATCGGTCGTGTTCACGGTCGGCGGTAACTTTACGCTCACGACGAATGCGGCATTTAAGGCTAATGACAATGGTTTCCAGCGGACGAGTGGACGAGATCCGATTACGCTTGGTCCGGGGTATGGCGTTGGACATACGACGGCTGCAGGTTATGGTGGTTTCGGCTCGGGACACAACGGCACCTATGGCAAGACCTATGGTTTGGTGCTGACGCCGATACATCCCGGTTCTCCATCTGGTGACTATCAAGGTGGACATCCTGGAGGTGGACTGATCCGCATTCATGCGGCGGGTAAAGTTGAAATCGCAGGACGACTTGATGCATCGGCCAGAGAGAGCGACACCTCTGAGTCCAGCGCTTCCGGCGGCGGCATTTGGGTGACGGCAGGTGGCAGGATGACGGTTCTTCCGGGCGCAGTGCTGAAGGCGCGCGGCGGCTATCGCTGCACAGGTGCGGGTGGCCCGGGCGGCGGTGGACGCATCGCGCTTGCGCAGATGCTTTCGTCTGCACAGCTTGCGGCGATGATGGCTGACGAGCAGTATCACGGGCCGGGCAAGGCGAATAAGCATGTGTTTGAGGAGGAGGTGTTTAAGGCTTCGCATCCCAGCGTCGGCATTGACGTTCTTGGCGGTGAGGATTCTGCCGGAGAGCAGAAGGGCTCGTTCCGATTCGTCGACGGGCAGTCCATCGGCCTCATGCTGATTGTGAGATAAGGGTTGTGTGCTTGCGAAAGGTTTCGTTACGAAACTTTTCGCAAGCACGCGATTGACAGGAAGAGGTAAACGGTTATTGTTTCTCAAATCTCATATTGCGGTGTCGATTTGTGAAAAGATAAGGGCAAATCGGCCTCATACTTGCTCAAATCGTGGTTGTATGATATCATTTGAGAACAAATGCAATGGACATTCAGGTGTCGTTCAGGCCGAAGTCACGCTTGATGATCTTTTCAAGGAATGAGGACATGAAGAAGCGTGCAATTCTTGTTGTGATCGCGTTGCTCTCCGGGCTTGTGCAGGCGGCGTGCGAGATTTCGATTGCCGTCAATCAGGTCGGGTATCTGCCGGAGGCGCCGAAGTGGTGCCGGTGCGAGAAGCGGTTCTATCACAACCAGCGTCAGCGCCCCGTCTTCGGACAGTTCTTCCCCTCGACGCCGCAGATTCCGGGGGCCATGATCCATGCGGCGACGGGCGAATACGACATGCCGGCCGTGGCGATGGTCCTTTGGGCGACGCATCGGCTTTAGGGCCTTCACT
>JAEDMC010000064.1 GCA_016303225.1 Kiritimatiellia bacterium | reverse complement strand
GAAAGTCTCGACCGGTTTCGGACCCGCCCGAAAATATTCTTCGCCCAATGTTTTCAGGGGTCTCGTGAAAATCCGGGATAAATTATCCCTGAAAATCAGGGATAAGGCTGGTTCGCTTCGGCGCTTGACGCATGGTGGCAAGTTCTGCTATACTCACATTGTTGAATGAGATAACTTCGCGAAATTTCATTATCCTCAACGAGGAAGGGCGTTTATGAGCAAGCTCAGTCAGTTCGCCGCGGCGTGTGCCGCGGTGGTGTGTGCGTTCAGTGCAATTGCCGGCACAATCTATGTGAAGGCGGATGCAGGCGGTATTGGTGACGGTTCCAGTTGGGCCGATGCCTACACCGATGTCGCATCGGCAATTGCCGCGGCGAATGAGACGGGCGATACGGTCTACATCGCGAAGGGCGTCTATCCCGTTGCGAGCGTGATGTCCGTCACCAACATCCCGGCGATCTACGGTGGCTTTCTCGGCGAGAGCGAGGACGAGACGGTGGAGGGCCGTCAGTTCGACGTCAACAAGACCGTGCTGTCGGGAGACACAGACAACAACGACTACTGGTGCCACATCGAACCGGGTGCCGTCGGCTCTTACTCGTTCACCAAGACCGAGCTCAAAGACAAGCCGCTTTTTAAGGACGGCGAATTGCAGCTGCCGCCGGACTTCACGGGCGACTACGACGGCTACGTGCCCAACATCGATACGGCGAATGCTACGGCGGTATTCTCGATCAAGAACGGCATCGCGGGAGTGATCGACGGTCTTTGGTGCACTGGCTTCTGCGGCGATTCGACGGCATTTGTCACCTTCCAGTCGGGCACTAAGGCCGTCGATCTGGTCAACTGCCGCTTTCTCGGCAACACGTCGCATAGTGCGACGATCAAGAACAGCGATGACTCGAGCAACAAGAAGCTGATCGGCTGCAAGGTCATGTTCACGGGCATTCGCATTACCGCTCCATGGGGAGACAATGTGAGTCCGGGCGTGGATCTCGGCACGGGCGGGAAGCTCGTGCCGCAGGACTGTGACTTCGTTTCGCTGGTGTCGACCGACGAGGACGCGATGTGGAAGCAGTGGTCGGGTTTCAACGTGCTGTGTTTCAAGCGGCTGGGCGCGGACTGGGCGTACAACCTGCAGATGACTGTGCGCGACTGCCGTTTTGTGCGCAACTTCGCGTTGCAGCGGGCGCCGAAGACAACGCCGAACATCCTGGCGCTCACGAGCGGCAACAACTGGGAGTCGGCACGGTTCGTCGATTGCGTGTTCTCGAACAACCTCTCGGTCGCCGCGAAGACGGACGCAAAGGTGCTGGACTTTCCGAACTGCAACCTCGAGATGATCGGCTGCTCGTTCGTCAACAACCGGCATGACGAAAAGGGCGGTTCGACGCGCAATTTCTCGTTCCTCGGCAACGGCGGCAGTAATTCTCGCTGGCAGTTCTTCAACTCCTGTTCCTTTGTCGGCAACGCTTATCATGTGACGAATTCCTCGCTGACGGATGGCTCGATGCGCGTGTCGATGTTCCTGCTGCCGGATGACAACCAGCAGAGCGGCTTCATCAACTGCGTCTTCGACAGCAACAAGATGTCGGCGGTCGTCCCCGACGGTGTCAAGGCGGTCCTTTGTCGCGGCGTGGTCGTCTACTGCGGAACCGCCAATACGTCTTCGCAGACCTCGATTACGGGGTGCACGTTCCTCGGTCCGCGAGAGGAGGGCGTCTGCGACGTCCACACGATGGCGAATCACTCGCAGCCGATTCGGATTGTCGATTCGATCTTCGAGTACACGGGCGGCGAGCCTTATGATGGACTGGACATCCGCAATCCCGCCGTCGTATCGCTTGAGTCGTGTACGCTCGCCAACTGGGTGACGCCCGATGTCGAGTACGCCATCGCCAACCACGACTACGACTGGATTCCGTTTGCGACCAACATTGTGGCGAAGACGGGTCGCCCCGTGCTCGTGCCGGCGGCCAAGACGGAGAAGCTCCGCGATTCCGCCGACATCGCCTTCAACGGCGCGACCTTCAAGGCGGCGATGAATTCCGCGCCGAACGGCTGGATCACGAACTTTGCTTTCCGTGCGAAGGGGGCGGCGACGTGGCTGGCGCTGAATCCGAAGTTCAAGGCCCTGGACGCCGACGTTTTGAAGAATCCCGACAAGTACGTTGCGCACGATGCGATCGGCGCCACTCGGCCCTACGGGGCGACGACGCGCGGAGCCAGCGAGACGTTGACCGAGACCGCGGAAAACGGCGGGACGCTGGTCCTGCGCCGCGATCCCTTCAAGGGCGGCACGTTCAGCGGCCCGCAGACGCAAGCCGTCGCGCCCGGCGAGCGGACTGTGCCCGTGACGGTCACGGCGACAGATGCGTCCGCCCCGTTCGCCGGCTGGTATGACGAGGCTGGCGAATTCGTGTCCGACTCCGCCACGCTCGACATAGGCGAGCTGACCGGCTTGCGTACGCTGACGGCGAAGTTCGCCGTGGCCAAGGTGAAGCTGACCTTTGACCTGGGCGAGCACGGCACGTTCGTAGAGTCGGGTGAGCGGACCTACTCCGTCGATCTCGTGCCGGGAAGCGAGTTTCCCGAAGTGCCTGCGTTTACGGCGGACGAGGGGTATGTCTTCGCCGACTGGCATCGCGTAGTATTCCCCGTCGTTGTGCCAGAGACGGCGACAACCTATTCGGCGCGTTTCGTGACGACAGCCATGCGGACGATCTTCGTCGTGCCGGCGGCGGAGGCAATGGAGAATCCCGACGGTCTCGGCTGGGATTCGGCGTTCGGCAGCGTGGCCGATGCCTGTGCCGAAGCTGCGATCGGTCAGGGCGAGGTGTGGGTCAAGGAAGGTGTTTACATGGTCGCCAAGACGATTCCGCTGAAGGCGAATGTGACGGTCCGCGGTGGTTTCGCGGGCGACGAGACGTCGGCGGTTGAGGCGGATCCCGTGGCGCATCCGACGATTCTCTGGGGTGACGTGAACAAGAACGACTACTGGAAGGGGGCGAGTGGCGCGTCGCGCGGTTACATTTTCAAGGACGGTGTTCTGAATAGACCCGATCCGGATATGACGACGGACAATTACTGGGCGGTCAACAGCGGCGAGACGGTCGATGACACGTATTCGTGCTTTGCGGCAGAGGAGTCCGTCGAGAACGTCGGTTTCTTCGGACTCACCTTCGTCGGCTTCCAGCGGTCGGTGGTTTCCGATACCTACGGTGGAGAGTCGACGCTGGTCGTCTCGAACTGCGATTTCGTCGCCAACGTGACGGGCGTCGGGAGCGGATACGCGGCGCTGAAGACGTCCGGCCGTTCGGTGGCCGTGGGCAATTGCCGGTTCCTGGGCAACTACTCCGCGCTTGCGCTCACCGTGCCGACGGGCAGGACGGCGATGATCTCGGATTGCTGCTTTGATGCGAATATCGCGACGGAAGGGGGCGCGGGCGGCGTGTATCTGGCTGGTGCGGGAGCTGTGGATGTTGCGTCGTGCGCGTTCAACCGAAACTATGCCGCCCAGAGCATGTATACGCGTCAGAGTGCAGGCGTCTGGTGTGCGATGTCATCCGGTGCAACCGCCATGTTTGCCGACTGCACGTTCGCAACGAACTGTGTTTCGGATCTTTCGTTCGGCTCCTTCGGCATGAGCGGCGCGGCAGCTGTGACGGTTTGCCGCGCCAAATTCACGGCGAACAAGTGCGTCAACCCGCGCGCTGATTCGTGGCTCGCCATGACGGCGGCGCCTTCAGCCCCGTCTGCGTGCTTTACGGTCTACCATTCGGGCAAGCTGCTCGTGAAGGACTCGTATTTCGGCGACAACACGCTTGTCGGCGGGCAGAACGACCTTCGCGCGGCGGTGCTCGCGTCGCTGGGCGGCGAGACGGCGTTCGTCAACTGCACGGTCGAGAACTGCGCGGTCGGTTCGCACGGACAGCCCTCTGGCGTCTTCGGTGTGCGCGCCAACTCGAAGCTCGGGCTTGTCAACTGCCTCGTGCGGGGAACGACGCTGACGGGGGCGACCTCCGGCATTGTCACGTACTACGACGAGTTGACGGATGCGTCCGTTGGCATCGTCAACACCGCGTTTTTGGACGACGTGAAGGGCTTCCACGGCGGCAGTGCCGGCAAGCTGGGCCTTGCGAGCTCCTCGATTGCGACACTGGAGACAACCAACGGCCTTGCCGTCGCCTATTGCTACGAGACGGTTTCGAACGGCGTCACGCGGACGGTTCCGACGAAGATCGGTCCGAACGGCGCGTGGGCCGGTGCGGTTACGGCGGCGGTGCGGGGCCGCAAGGTGTGGGAGAGGGGAAATACTGTCTACTTCTACGATGAGGTCGCCAATGCCGCGAAGCCGTGGCGCAAAGTGTCAGATACGACGAGCTTTGCCGCGTCCGTCAGCGGCCTTGACCAGACGATGCCGGTCATTCCCGATGCCTTTGGCGACCAGTGGCCGCACAACCACAACAAGGTCGGGCCGCGGCATGACCGGCAGGGCCTGTTGCTGATCGTGCGGTGACGGACGAGGCGAAGGCGCGTTACCTTTCCTTGTTCTGGGATCGTTTGCGGGCGATTGCGCAGTAATGGGGCTGTCGCACCGCTTGGACGATTTGCTTGATATCTGATTGCACTACGGCAGATGAGTCTGATATAATACATATGAATTTCAGATATGAGTATATGCTTTCTCCGAATGAAAGGATGGGAGGTTGACTTATGAAAACAACATTCGACTTGCCTGACCAATTGATGGCCGATGCAATGAAGACGGGATGCGGTACGACGAAAACCGCAACCATCATCTATGCGCTCGAGCAGTTGGTACGTGCAGACAAATTGGCAAAACTGCGCGCATTGCGCGGTTCGATGCCTGACTTCGATCTTAATCTCAATGCCTTGCGGGGGCGTGTGGCATGAGCGTGCTCGTCGATTCAACGGTCTGGATATCTTATTTCAGGGGAACGAAGGGAGAAGAGGAGGTGTCCAAGGCGTTGGATTACCTCTTGTCTGGTGACGAAGCTACGGTCAACGAGGTGATTCGTACTGAGGTTATGCCGATGATGACGGTTCGCGGTGAAGATGCCTCGTTGCTTGAAGCGGTTCGCTGTCCCGATCTGTTGATTGACTGGTCGTCTGTCAGATCCTTGCAGGTAAAGTGTTTGCGCAATGGATTGAACAAGGTCGGCATCGGTGATCTTGTGATTGCGCTTGACGCCGTCAGCCGCGATGAACCCCTGTTTTCGTTGGATCGCCATTTCAGGTTGATGAAAAAAGTGCTGCCGGCACTGAAGCTGTGGCCCCAATGATTGCAGCTACGAGAGCCAGTTTGGCGCCGTTTGGCGCCGCTACGGCGCCGCTTCGGCGCTTGACGCATGGTGGCAAGTTCTGCTATACTCACATTGGTGAATGAGATAACTTCACGAGATTTCATTATCCTCAACGAGAGAGGGCGTTTATGAGCAAGCTCAGTCAGTTCGCAGCGGCGTGTGCCGCGGTGGTGTGTGCGTTCGGCGCGGTGGCGCAGCCGTTCTATCAGTGCGAGATGACGGTCGGCGGCTATGCCGGGTCGACGGCGCTCGAGAACTTTCCCGTGCTGGTGCGGATTTCGCCCGAGCGCATCGGCGGGTTCACATACGGGGACTGCCAGCCGAACGGGGCGGACATCTCGTTCGCCGACATGGACGGTAACGCGCTCGCCCATGAGGTCGACACTTGGAATGCCGAAGGCGAGTCGCTTGTCTGGGTGAAGCTACCGACGCTATCCGGGAAAGAGACCAAGTTCCGTTTCCGCTGGTGCGACGCGACGCCGCCCGCGAACGATCCGAAGGCGGTCTGGACGGACTACATCGGTGTGTGGCACTTTAAC
The DNA here is from genome assembly GCA_016303225.1 of Kiritimatiellia bacterium. Taxonomy (GTDB): domain Bacteria; phylum Verrucomicrobiota; class Kiritimatiellia; order RFP12; family UBA1067; genus UBA1067. The sequence goes on along the minus strand of JAEDMC010000064.1, from coordinate 8,457 downwards.
GCATTGGTCGATTCAATGAACATTTCGAATTCGGCTCGCAACGATTACGATCTCGGGTTCTCGGCGAGCGGTGTCGGCTCGATTGTCGCGAATGCCCCGACAGGCAAGGGACTGTTTTGTGAAACCGGGACCGTGAAAACGAAGGACTACGAGCCCGAGTTCGCGGTCGGTTCCAAGTTTACGGTGACCGGGTGGTTTCACTTGCCCTCATTCGAGGGGACAAGCGGAAAATACGCGGGAATCGTGTCGAAGAAGGTCGGACTTGCTTGGAATGCTAATACCGGCTGGTATTTGCAAATGAACCAGAGCAAGACGACGATCGGCCTGGTGGAATCTGGTAGTATGGAGACGAGGTATTCCTCTCTGCCGGATGTCACGAAGAACTGGAATCACTTCGCGCTGATCAGCGACGGCTCCGCAGCAAAGGCCTATTTCAACGGCTCGTCTTCGCCTGGCATAAACCGTTCGACTGAGATCAAGGCGTCTTCGACAGAATTTCAGGTCGGAACGTCCGCCGGCTATGTTGACGAGTATCGCCTGCGGAAGGGGACCGTTTCGACCGACTGGGCGTGTGCCGAGTACGCAACCGTCGCCAATGCGGATTACATTGTGGCGGGGGAGACGGAGATTCTGTCGACCAAGGCCATCTTAATGTCGTCGAATGGTCCGCGCTACGGCGAGGTCTCGCCGGCCTACGGGCGGATAACCGAACCTGAGGACGGAAAGCAATACGTCTTTTCCTGCACCGTGGCGACGCAGATGCTCAACAATGCCGGAACCACGCGCGCTGTCTGTACGGGATGGAAGCTCTGCGATCTGGCCTCGGGCGAACTTTTGCGCAGCAGCGAGGAACAGGGCGAGGAGCCGTTCGTCTGCCGCCACACCTATGCTGATGACAAGGGAGTGAGTCTCGTTTGGCAGTGGGCTGTCGAATACAAGGTGACGGCGTCGGCGAAAGCTGGCGGTTCGGTCGAACCGACCGAGCAGTGGGTGCGGGCTGGTCAGTCGGCGACGGTGACGGCGACGGAGGGCGAGGGGATGCGGTTCCTCGGCTGGATCGGAGATGTCTCGCGGTTCGATGCGGTGACGACTCTCGACGACGTGCAGAAGCCTCTCGCGTTGACGGCTGAATTCGGTGACGCTGACCAAAGGGTCGTTTATGTCGCGACAACGGGAGAAGACGGCGAGGGCAGCGGCTCGGCGGCGGCACCCTACGCGACAATGAACGCTGCGGTCGCAGCGCTGGGGACGCTTGGCACGGCGACTGGCACCGTGGTTGTCGCGGAAGGCGACTATGAGCTGACGGACACCCTGAGGCTGACGAATGCCGTGCGCATCGTCGGCGCCGGCATGTACAAGACGACGCTGAAGGGTACGCTTATCAAGGGCGTGAACGGTGTCAAGGCCGGCAGTCGCGGCGTGTATCTCAATCATGCCGGGGCCTGGATGGGCGGGCTCACGGTGACGGAGTGCAGCTCGAAGGGCTTGGACGGCAGCGGCATCTACATGGACAAGGGTACGCTGGACGGCGTGCGGTCGTATGCCAACCGGTCTGGACTTGGCGAGTACACCACGCCGAATCCTGGCGTCGGCCTCTACATGGCGGGAGGCCTGGCCACCAACTGCGTCATCGAGGCGAACGTACAGGACGGCGGCTATGGCGCTCGCTATGGCGCGGGACTGGCCATATCGTCCGGACTCTTCACGGACGGCAAGGTGCTCAACAACGTCTGCAACCGCAACCAGAGCAGCGGACTGGGCGTCCATGTCTGCGGCGCAAGTGCAATCGTGCGCAACTCGCTCATCATGGGGAACAATGCTGGCAGCTATCAGCCTGGCGACCAGACATATGGCATGGGCGTTTTCATGACCCAGAACGGTCTCGTCGAGAACTGCCGCATCGTTGGCAACTCGGTGCAGGGCGTGTACATGACATCAGGAACGCTTCGCAACTGTCTTGTCACTGGACATGAGAATTCGTCGACGAGCTACAGTGCGGGCGTGGACGTGCGCGGCGACGGCAAGGTCATCAACTGCACGATTTGGGGCAACACGGCGGCGAACAAGTTTTCGGGACTTTATTCGGACAATGCGAACGCCCAGGTCGTCAACAACATTGTCTGGGGCAACGGGACGTCCGGCGACATCAAGGTGTCGAACGGCGTCTGCAACACGAACATCGTCGGTTCGACGCTGCTCATCTCGACGGCAAAGGCGGTTGGCAATGTGACCTCGAATCCGCTCTTCGCAAATCCCTCGGCGGACGACTTCACCTTCGGCAACAAGTCGCCGGCGAGCGACAAGGCCGCGCCGCGCACAGACGTCACGCGCGACCTCGTCGGCACGAAGCGTCCTCAGAACGCGGGACCGGACATCGGATGCTTCGAGTGCGCCTACGAGATCACGGGGCTTGAGGTGTCGGTCGCCGTTTCGAAGACCGACTGGAACGTCGGCGAGCGGATCGTCGCGGAGGCGACCGTCTTCGGTGCGACGGGCCCGGTGACGTTCAAGTGGTCCGTCGACGGTGTCGTCTACGAGGATGCGACGGAGGCGACGGCGACATTCGACGGCCTCGGTTCGGGGCGTCATGTCATTTCCGTCGAGGTGTCGGACGGTGTGCAGACGGCGTCCGGCTCGACGTCCGATCCGGTGTCCGTCAAGCCGACGGTTGTTTACGTGAACGATGCGACGGGCGATGACGCGGCAAACTTCCCCTATGACGATGCGACGAAGCCGGCCAAGACGGTGAATGTGGCGTTTGATGCGCTCGGTCGGGCGGCGTCCAACACGACGACGGTGCACATCGCATCGGGCACGTATGCGCTGACGAAGGAGCTGGTGCTGGATACGCCCTGTCAGATCCTCGGCGCAGGAATGCGGGCGACGGTCCTTGACGGCGAGGCCTTGCCCAAGTCGGCGCGGTGCCTGTCTCTCTCGGCTGCGGGTTCGCGGGTCATCGGGCTGACGCTTCGCAACTGCAAGACGCTGATCCAAGGTGCGGGATTGAGGATGTCGGCCGACGGCTGGGTCGAGGACGTGCTCATCTATGGCAACGAAATCGGCAAGGGCGGCGGCTCGACGCCGGCGTCTGGCGCGGGCCTCTGGCAGTCTGCGGGTGTCGTGACCAATTGCGTCATCGAGAACAACAGTCAGAATTCGACTTATGGCACCGGAGAGGGTGCGGGCGTGTACATTTCCGGAGGCACGCTCGTCGATTCGGTCGTTACCAACAACTGGAGAAACCGCAACCAGCTTTGCGGCGCGGGTGTCCGGGCGAGCGGCTCGGCCAAGGTGATTCGTTGCACGATTGCCGACAATTCGAATAAGCAGGGCGGTTTTGACGCGCAGACCTACGGCATGGGCCTGTACATGAGCGACGGCACGGTGGCTGACTGCGTGATCGTCAATAACGGACGGCAGGGCGTCTACGCCTCCGGCGGTACGCTTCGCAACTGTCTCATTGCCGGCTCGAAGACGGCGCCGGCCAAAACCATGTACGTACCGGACGGTTGGGCAGGTGGTCTGCAGCTCACAGGCGCGACTGTAATCAACTGCACGGTCGGCGGCAACCTGTCCGCCGATGCCGAACAGAACGACCTGCGGATGACGAGTGGCAAATTCCAGAACTCGATTGCGCAATATGCGGTTGTGACGGGCGGTACGCTCACGCATTCGCTGACGAACGCGAATCCGTGCTTCAGGAGCCCGGCACACGGAGATTTTCGGCTGCGCGCCAGCTCGCCGGCGGTCAATGCGGGCGATTGGACGCTGTTTGGCAAGACAAAGGACGAGGTGAGGTCCTGCTCCGATCTGAGCGGAGAATCACCACGTCTGCTCGGTTCTGAGATCGATATGGGCTGCTACGAGAAACTTCAATCCGGCATCATGCTGATCGTGCGGTAAAGAGACGTTAAGGATTGGGAGTTAAGTGTTAAAAATGGGAGAGAGACTGCAATGAACAAGTCCATTAAGTTCGCTGCGGCGTGTGCCGCGGTGGTGTGTGCGTTCGGCGCGGTTGGCGCGACCGTGTCATTGGAGAATGGCGGAGACCTGACGGCGGCTGTCAAGGCCGCGGCGGACGGCGACGTCATCGAACTCGGTGCGGGCACATACACGCTCACGGACAAGGGCGAGTACCTGCTCGTCGACAAGGCGGTGACGATCCGCGGCCTGGGCGCGACGGCGGCAGAGGTCGTCGTCAGGCCCGACACGTCAACAGGCATCCACCGACTGCTTTGCGTCTCGAACGAGAATGCGGTCGTCGAGAACATGACGTTCACCGGCGTCAACATGCCGGGCGACGACGGGACGGATAACTACCGCCGTTCGCCGATGCGGCTCTACCTCGGCACGGTCCGCAATTGTCTGATCCAGAACAACTATCAGTCCGACCACGGCGCAATCGAGCAGTTTGGCGGCCTTATCACCGGCTGCACGTTTGACAAGAACAAGTGCTATTCCAACAAGAGCCACGGCCTCGGACATGGCGCAGGTCTCTACATGTGGGGCGGCGTCACCACGAACTGCACCTTCACGGCGAACGAGACGCGCGTCGCGGGCGGCGGGGCGTTCGTGCGGGGAGGCTTGCTCGTCGACTCCTATTTCTCCGGCAACAAGGTCGAGCGCCATGCGGGCTGGGCGCTGGTCGTCGCGGGCGGCACGGCCGACCGGCTGGTCGTCGAAAACAACACGAGCGGCAGCGACCCCCAAAGCAAGTGCGGCGCCGTGTCGATTTGGCGCGGCGAGGTGAAGAACTCGATTATCCGCAACAACTCGACGGCAAAGAAAGCGTCGGGCGGCGTTTCGATTTCCGGCAACTACGATAGCGAATACGACGCGACCGTGAACTTCGCGAAGCTGACCGATTCGCTCGTGGTCGGCAATACGGCCACCGGTGCCGGCGGCGGCATCCACCTGACGTATGCGAACGGCGTCGTCGACGGCTGTACGGTCGCCGGCAACACGTCCGATACGGGGCAGTGCGGCGGCATCTACCAGACGGCCGGTACGGTGAAGAACACGGTTGTCTTCGGCAACGTTGGCGGCGACTTCCTGTCGACGGGCGGTACGGTTGTGACGTCCTGCACGGACCAGAACCCGCTCTTTGTGGACGCGGCGAAAGGGAACTACGCGCTGCGCCCGGGCTCGCCGGCGATCGGCACGGGCCTCTGCGACGACGGCGTGACGGCGCGCGACATGGGCTGCGTGCCGTATGTGGCGGGTGAGGGCGACATCATCTGCGGGTTCACGGTTTCACAGGAGGCGCTGGCCGGGCTCGGATCGGTGACACTGAAGGGGTTTGTCGACGGTGAAAACGCCGAGGGCCTGATGCTCAAGTGGGACTTCGACGGCGATGACGTCGCCGATGCGACGGGCGCGGAGGTCGTCTTCAACGTGACCGAGTTCGGTTCGTATTCGATTACGCTTTGGGCCGAGGACGGCTCCGGCAACCGGTCCGGCGCCTATACGCGCGAGAACGTGGTCGTGACGCTGGCGACCAAGGTCTATGTCAACGAGCAGAGCGAGAATCCGAAGAGCCCATTCGCTACGCCCGAGACGGCGGCGCGAGACCTTGCAGAAGCGCTGGCCGCGCTGCTCGCGACGGACGAGCAGCCGGGCGAGGTTGTCGTCGCTGACGGCACCTACAAGTGTCCGGACCTCTGGTACATCGTCGACCGGCCGATCTACCTGCACAGCGAGAACGGACCCGACAAGACGTTCCTGCAGGGCTGGCGGAGCGGGTCGTCGTCGGCCAACTACCGCGTCCTCAAGGTGGACCACGCGAAGGCGTTTGTGACGGGCTTTACGATCGAGAAGGGCAAGTGGGACAGCTATCCGAACGGCGACGAGGGCACGGGCGGGCTCAGGCTCCTGAACGGCACGGTCTCGAACTGCGTCATCCGCGCCAACGACGGTAACGACATCGGCGGCGGTGCGAAGGTGGCAGGCGGCCTCCTGACGCACTGCGAAATCTACGGCAATACGGCCTATCGCGGCAACAACCCCAGCGCTGCGCAGGCGGGCGGACTCTACGTGACGGGCGGCACGGTCGCGGACTGTGTCATCAGCAACAACGTCGCCTGCAACGGCAACGGCGGCTGCGGCGTCTACCAGACGGGCGGACTGGTGACGCGGTGCCTTATTGCGGACAACTGCGGCAAACTGGCCTCGACGGAAGGCATCGGTGCCTGCCTGAACGGTGGCAGTGCCGTGATGGAGCGTTGCACGATCATCGGCAACGGCGTCAGGAACTCGTCGAACAGCAAGTCGTGCGGTGGTGTGAAGATCACGAACGGCACGTTGCGCAACTGTCTCATCGCGGGGAACAAGGTGACGACTCGCGCCGCAGGCGTCGGACAGACAGGCGGCATGGTCGAGAACTGCACGATCGCGGGCAATGAGTCGTCCGCGCTGACCGGATCGGGAATCTACTTGGCCGGTGGCAACGCGGTCTGCCGCAACAACATCATCTACGGCAACGGCGCTGGCGTTGCGTCCGAGGCGATCTGCAACATTGAGTTCGCGTCCGCCAAGACCTTTGCGAACAACATCGTTGATCCGGCGGACAAGGGGACGGACAACAGCGCGAAGGATCCGCTCTTCAAGGCGGCCGCAGCGGGCGACTATACGCTCGCGATCGGCTCGCCGGCGATCGACGCGGCGACGGAGCAGGGGCTCGCGGAGGACCTCAACGGCAATCGGCGTCCGAAGGACGGCGACGGCGACGGCGTGGACCAGCCGGACCTCGGCTGCTATGAGGCGGCGGGGGCGGATGAAGGTCCGTTCAGCTGCGCGTTCAACGCGAGCGTCAAGTCGGCGTATGACGAGGTGCTGACGGTCTTCACGGCAAAGATCGGCGGACAGGGGTCAAAGGGTTCGGTGACGTACGACTGGGCGACCGACGGCGGCGAGATTGTCGGGACTGAGGAGGACGGCAGAATCGTGACGGTCAAGTACACGACGTACGGCTATCACCGTCCGAAGCTGACGGCGACGGCGGAGTCCGGCGCGACGGCCGAGTTCGCGCTTGGCGAGCCGATTGCAGTCGGCGCGAAGAAGCTCTACGTGAACACGACCGGCAGCGGCGTTTGGCCGTATGCGACGCCCGAGACGGCGACGAATGATCTCGTCGAGGTGGTCAACTCGGCGCTGTATGTGACCGGACAGGAATTGGAGATCGAAGTTGACGACGGCGAGTATCAGATTCTCGACAAGTGGGTGGTTCTTTCGGGCCTGGTTCACCTCTACTCGAAGAACGGCGCGGAGGCGACGATTCTGAAGGCGGCGAATCCCGAAGCGACGAACAAGCGCAAGATCCTCCATGTCAACAACGAAGGCGCGGTCGTCGAGGGCTTCACCTTGAGGGACGGCTGGTGGGACACCTTCCTCTATGCCGACGACGGCGGCGTGGTACGGCTCTCGGCGGGCATCCTGCGCGACTGCGTCTTCCGCGACAACCTGGGCGGTGACAACGCCGGCGGCGTGGACGTCTTGGGCGGCACGCTGACGGGGTGCGAGTTCTACAACAACGAGAGTTACCGTGACTCCAACGCCGGCGGTCAGGGCCGCGGTGCCGCGATGACGGTGAGCGGACCGGCTTTTGTCGCGGACTGCGTGATGAGCAACAACTGCGCTGGCGTCTTCGGCGGTGGTTTGTGGCTCAAGGACAAGGATGCCGTCGTCTCGAACTGCATGATCGTCGCCAACATCGCCGGCTATTCGCGGCGGTATAAGAAGAGCTTCACCAGCAACACCCAAGTCAACGGCGGCGTGCAGATTGACGCTGGCACGCTCGTGAACTGCACGATTGCGGACAACATGGCCTACTATGACATCGGCGGCGTGCAGCTCAACGGCGCCGACGCGAAGATGGTGAACTGCCTCGTCGCGCGCAACGCCGGACTCAACAACGTGCGCCAGGGCGTGCATCTTGCGAACGGCATGGTCCTCAATTGCACGATTGCCGACAACGGCACGAACAAGGTCGCGACGGGCAGCATCGCCTGCAAGGCGGATGCGGGCTCGCTTGTGAACACGATCGTCGCGGGCAATCCCGAATGCGCGACCGATCTTGACGCGGCAGCTGGCGTGACCGTCTCGCACTGTCAGGTCGGCGGCGATCCGAAGTTCAAGAATGCGCGTCGCGGCGACTACCGGTTCTACTGGAAGAGCTCTCCGTGCTTCAATGCCGGTGACAGCGAAGCTTCCGGTCTGCCGACTGTCGATCTTCGTGGTCAGCCGCGCATCCAGGACGGTTGCGTCGACATCGGCTGCTACGAGATTCCGCAGACGGGCATTATGCTGATTGTGAGGTAAGGGAGCCGCAATAGGGCGACTAAATTGCGAAATTGCATTTATTGGCCCGTCCGCACGGGAGTTTACCCGTTTTTGAGTGACGAAACGCGTCTCACCCCGACAAATAAAGGGTGAGATGCGTTTTCGTATCTGTAATGGACG
>JAEDMC010000063.1 GCA_016303225.1 Kiritimatiellia bacterium | reverse complement strand
GACGAACGTCATCACCTTCGTGATGCCGTCCTCGGACTTCGCGATCGGCTCCGGCGGGGCGGGGATCGCCTCGACGAGCGTCACGGGCTTGCGGAAGACGCGCGGCATCGTCTCGCCGATGAGACCGAAGGTCGTGACGACGAGCCAGTACTGGCCCGCGGCGACTCCTCCCGTGACCGCGGCGAACTTGCACGTCGCGCGCTGGCCCTTGGAGACTGACTCGACCTCGGCCGTCGCGAGTTCCGCTTGGGTCTTCTTGTCGACGAGCTTCGCCGACTCGCCCGGAGCGTCGAGCGTCACCCCGTTGCCGAGGATCATGAACGGCTCCGAGCCGTGGATCTCGCCCATGTCCTCGGTTTCGACGTCCATGACGTTCGACACCTTGATGGCGTTCGCGAGCTGCGTTGCGGTGAGCTTCACCGGAACGAGTTCGTCGAACGCGTCCGAAAGCTCGCCGTCGGCGTAGAGTTCGATCACGCAGGCGTTGGTCTCCGGGTCGAAAGGCGTGTCCTCGCACGGCATCGAGCCGGGGATGCGCGCCTTCATACGGAGCGCGCCCATGTCGACCGTGTAGCCGATGAGCGCCATCTTCAGCGACTCCGTGAAGTTCTCGCGGATGAGGAGCTTCGCACGCTCCTCGCTGACCGGCAGCGACTCCGCGACCTTCGCCGCGACGTCGTTCAGGTTGGCGACGCCGTTCGGGACGAGCTTCGGCAGGTACGGTGCCTTCTCGGCGGTGTCCGTCGGGTTGGGCATCAGGTAGTAGCCAATCGTATTGGTGTTCATTTCGATTTCTCCTTTCCCTTATGCGGCCTTGATCGTGAACCCGTTGATGGACGCCCTGACGAGCGTGCGGTTGAGGCCCTCGCCCGCGCGGCTGCGGACCTCGATGCGGTATTCGCCCGCCTCGATGTCGTCCGGCACGGTGAAGTCGATCGTGCCCTGCGTGCAGTCGGTGATCGTGAGCTTCTTCTCCGCGCCGTCCGCGCCGATGACGAAGAGTCCCTCGTCCTCATGGGTCTGGTAGCGCCCGGCGAGCCCGACGCCCTGGCAGAGCCCCGTGTGTCCCTTGACGACGGCGTTCTGCTCGTAGGTCGTGGCGTCCTGCACGCCGAGGAGCTGCACGGTGACGGGCTTGAGGACGTTCACGGGCCGCAGCTTGTTCGCAGCGTTGCGGATTTCCGCCGCCGGGATCACGACCGCCGCGATGGAGTTCCTGGCCGGGTCCCACGCCGAGTCCTCGTTGTCCATCTTGCCGCGCGGCTCGAGCTCGATGCGGCAGAAGCCGTCGATCACGACGCGGAGGCCCTGCGCGAGCAGCTTCGCGATTTCGCTCGCCGTGATGGCGTAGACGGACTTGATCACTTCGGGATCGTCCTTGGTCCTTGCGGCGACCTTAGCCGCGATTGCGTCGGTTTCGCAGACTCCGACGGAACTGAGGTGAGGCTGCCACACCGTCTTTTCGGCGGACACGGCCTCGTTGACCTTGGTGCAGTTGAAACTGAGTTCCATGGTCTATTTTCCTTTCCTTTTGGTTTTCCGGGCGAGGCCCCCGTCCGCGACGTGCGGACAGAAGAATGGCCTCGCCTGAAATGGATCAAACTCGGTCGACCGACTTGAGTCTCTCGGTCGGCCGACTTGGGTTTCTCGGTCGACCGAACTCACGCGGTCGGTGGACCGACCTTGCCGACTCGGTCGACCGACCCCCGCCCCCTCGGTCGCCCGACATTTGTCAGTCGGTCGACCGAAGTCGGCGAGGGGGTCGGGGGTCGGTCCTCAACCTCAACCTTCAACATCGACCTTCTCCTTCGCCGTCACCTCGAAGCGCGGCTTGCGGTAGAGTACGCCCGCCGCGGTGACGACGCCATCGCGGTAGGCCTTCTCGTTCTTCTCGAAGTCGTCGGCGAGGTCCTTCTTGATGTTGTCGGCCTTCGCGCGCTGCTTGTTCATTGCGACGAGCACCTTGCAGAGCTCCTCGCGCTTTTCCGTGATCTGTTCCTTCGTGAGTTTCATGGTTTGTTTCCTTTCGTTTTCGGAATAATGTGATGGGGCATCGCTGCGGAACCTCTCCGTAATCGCGCCCCCAATTTAGTTAGTGACGCGAGAGCGGAATTTTTTCCCACACGGCAGAAAATAATTCCAATGTTCACAATGTTCACACTTCACACGGGGGCATTTGCGGAGAAAAAGTCCTGTCGGAGAACTTATGTGTTCGTGAGTGAATATTGTGAAGATTGGAAATCGTGAAGGATAAGAAAAGGAAAAGAGAGAGAATCTTACTTTTCTCTCTCTTTCCTCTTTTCCAATGTTCACACGCCGTTTGTGAATTCACAGGTTAACGAGCGAATAGCGGAACCCGCCTTTGGAGAGCGGATGCGAGACGATCATCTCGGATTCTGTCAGCGTGTCGATCACCTTGCGGAAGGTGTCCGCGTCGATGTGCATGTAGCGCAGGAGCTGTCCGTGGTTGAGCGAGCCGTGTCCGTAATCGCGGAGATAGCGGACGGCCTTCTGGCGATAAGCGTCGAAGTTGTTGTCCGCGACATACATCGAGGCTTGGTAGAGCATCCGCCGCGTGAGGTGATCGACGATGGCCCAGCCCCAGCGGACCGCTTCAGGCGTGATGAGCGGACTTTGCGGATTCTGGCTGATGGCGTAGAGAAGGGCGAGCTTCATCGTCTTCTCCGCGGCACGCGTCCACAGCGCCTTGCCCGTCGTGTCCGGCGCGGCATCGTAACGTGCTTCCGCCGCGGCGACGACCTGCCTGTAGGCGACGGTCGCGAGGTCCGTCTCGGGAACGACCATCGGCTCCGGCATCGCAACGGGCGCTTCGGGCTTGGCGAGATCGATGCCTTCGAAGCCGCCTTCGCGGGCAAACTTCTCCGCGGCGGTTCTGACGCGCTCGGGGAACGGCTCGTAGTGGGGGTTCCCCGACTTGCCGCGCTCGCCCGCCTCAAGCACAAGACACCGCGAGAGGAGTCCGTTCTCAAGCGCACGTTCGCTGAGCGCCTGGTAGAAGTAGCGCGGCACGGCCGTCCCCAGCATGACGAGGTGTGGTTCGCGGATGCCGGCCGCACGGAGCTTGTCGAACGGATTCGGCTTGGCGCTTGCGGACTGCAGGGCCTTCTTGCGCATCGAATAGACCGTGTCCGCGCTCGTGAAGAACTGCAGCAGGGCTCCATAGATCTGCTCGGTGGTCGAGTCCTTGTCCTGCAGGCACTTAAAGAGCGTATCGGCCTCGTCGATCTGGAAGAAGCTCGCGGGCTTGAGGAGAAGGGCGTCCTCGAGTCCTGGCCCCGACGCGAAGCGGTCGGCCATCGTCGGCATGAGGCCGACTGCCGCGGCGAGGTTGACGTTGACCTTGCGCGGATGATCCTTGCCCGCGCCCGATTCGGCAAGCGCGATGAGGTAGATGTTGGTTCTCAAGTTGCGCTTGTCGCGGTAGCGGCGTCCCGAGAGATGGGCGAGCATGGTGAGCGCTCCCGCGAAGGCAAGCGTCTTGTTCGGATAGGGCGCGGTCTTGAGCGTGTGAGCCATCAGTTCGTCGACGAATCCCGGTGCGGACAGGAGCGCCTCGGGGAGCGGCCCCGGGTCGCGTTTCCCATCGCCGCCGACTTCTTCCGTCGCCTTGGGTGGATGGAGTCCGCCGCCGTCGGGGAGGTCCTTCGGGTCGACGAGCTCCAGCAGGTGTTCGCGCTCGATGGCACTCAATGAGCCAGGCTTGGCGTAGACGTGGATTTCGTCCGCGGCGGTTTGGCGGGGCTGGAGTTTTTGCTTGAGGTAGGTCGGCACCTTGGCGTCCCACTTGGCATAGGCGTCGAGGTTCTCCCCGAAGCCGACGACGAGGTCAGTGTATTCGTTGGTCATTTTATTTCTCCTGTTTTCGTAAAGTTGAAGGGGCCCCACGCGGGGCCCCTTGTTAGTTAGTGACGGAGCCCCTGCTTCTTTTCCCACGCGGCGCTTTCCTTCGCCGCCGCACGGAACCACGCGCACCATGTCGGCCACTTGCGGTACCATGTCGACTTGCTGATGCCGAGAAGCTGCGCCGCCTCGACCATGTTGCCGTCTGCGACGATGAAAGCCGCGGCGACCGAGAGCAGCGTTTCCCACACCGGCAGGGCGTTCTTGGTGCGCTGGATGCGGAAGAGCAGTTCGGCGATGCGGTTCAGCGCGCGTTCGCCTCTGACGCTCATCGGCGTTCCGCCGCGGAGTTCCCCGAGGGGTGCCAGCTGTTCCTCGGCCGTGCATTCGATGGCGGAGAGAAGGGTCTCGCCGCCCACGTCCGCGCCTTCCGCGGCGTTGCCGTTGCGCTCGACCTGGCACTGTTCCGCGATGTGCCGACGGGTCTCCTCCAGCTGACGGTACGCCTCGCGCTCGGGCTGGACTTGGCGGATGTGGTAGTTGAGCCAATGGATGAGCGCGACGCCGACGAGGTAGGTCTCGGGCGTGGACTTCTCCAGCACGAGCTGTCCGCTTGCGATGAGGCGGGCTTTCTCCTCGACGAGGGCGAGTGTCTCGTTGTACACCTCCATCGGATCCTTCGGGAAGAAGTACTCCTCCGGCTTCTTATCCTGGAACAGGTGGTTGATCCTGTTCCAGACCTTCTCATCGACCGTTCCGTCGTACTCGACGTTCTTCGGCCTGATCCGTCCCGTCGTCCTGCTGCGCGTGAGCAGGGTGATTCTGTTTGTCATGTGGTTCTCCTTGTGAAAACCCACAAGGAGCGACCTCAGACGCCGCCGAACGATCACTTGTCGTCACACTCGGGAGAGGCTATTACTCCCCATAGGTGACGTGTATTTTATTACAATTTTTGCGTCAAATGTCAAGGAAATACGGCGGAAACGACCGCCGGTAAAAATTGTAGGACAAACCTAAAACCCCTGTTTTTAAGGGTGAAAGAAAGAAGCCCCCGCATTCACGGGGGCTTTCTTCAAGATGTAGGACAAACCCTTAATCTAGGACAAACTCAATCTGTCCTATTGAGCCTTCACCCTCTTCTGCTCGTCTCTGATAGCCTTGATCTCCTTATCGTCCCTGATGGCCTTCATAAGAGCGGTGTCAGCAAGGCGTTTACCATCCTTGGGCGGTATATATCCGTGACGGTGCAAACTGGGATTTTTCCTATCCAAATCAAAGACATGATTGGCTAATTGACTGTTTTTCAGACCGGGGTTATCCTTGAGCCAATTCCGGGCGATCCTCAGTTGATCGTTCTTGTCTTCCGCGCCAATTTTGGGTCTGCCTCCTTTGCCTTTCCGTTTGCGCTTCGGCTTCCGATTGTTCTCGGATTTTTTCGTCAGCTCTTGTGCGGGCGTGATGGCGGCTTCGTTATCTCGCCGCGAAAAGATCAGCTCAGCGGCTCTTTTTTTCAGAAGCTCCTTGGTGATGCCGTCTGGCAGTTTGGCCTCGCGTTTTCTGCAATACGCATTGAAGGCGTTCCACATCTTCGCCTTCGCAGCGGCGATCCACGGATTGAGATGTAGGGTCGCGGTGTTTTCACCGTATGGGGTGCGCGTGTAGTCCGGCAGGGCAATCTCGATGTTGATTGGCGTCGAAAGTAGCTTTTTGAGTTCGGTGGAGAAGTCCCATGGGGCGGATTCTCCCACTTTACCGTCAAGGTTAACGCCTTTGACTGAAGCAAGGAAGGGGCTCAAGTCGCTCGCGGATGAGGCGGGGGTCGGCTTGTCGAACTCGTATCGGCAGGCGAGAAGGTCGGTCATTTCTTCAAAATCTTCGAGCGGGTTGCCGTGCTGCTCGTAGAAGGCGTGAAGCGCCGCTGAACGGTTCCGGCGGTCTTCACGTCCGTCAAATGAGGTGTCTGGATCCTCGCCGGGGTCGATCACCTCCCATTCGGGGTGCTGGTCGTAGATCTCGTGCTCTTTAAGCCGAAGGAACGACTGCAGATTCTTGAGGTCGTACGAGATGCGGTCTAGGGAAATCTGAAAGTCATTTATCGTGAAATATGACTCGTCGCCGTGGATTTCCCCGTTGCTGGCGTTTTTGAACTGGTAGAAGAATCCGGACAAATCATCCACGTTGATTCCGTGTACGCGCTCTTTCATGCCCTCGCACAGCCGTTCCAGAAGGACGAAGAGTGCATAGAGCGCAAGGGGGAGCAGATGGTTGTCGATCCCACTGTCCCTGGAATAGCGAGCCAAATTCCTTGGGTTTCCCCGTTCCAAATCGAGCGTTGCGATAAGGCCTTCCATCTTAACGGCTGGCGTGTCGCCGATGTCGATCTGCCGCTGGCCGGCGTAGAAGTCCGCCGCGTCAAGAATGTTGAAAATCGTGTCGACCACCCCGAGGGACAGTTGGTAGAAGGGGTATGCGCAGAAATGGCTCGCCCTTTTGGAGAGGAGTTCCTCGCGAAAGTCGGAAAGCTGGGCGATGTCGCTGCCCGCGCACGTGAGCTGCTGTTCAAGTTCTTTTCTGAAATCTCCGCTGACGAGGGGCTTCTTTGACATTGTTTTCTCCTGGGTGGCGATGTAATCTTCAATGTCAAGTGTGAGCTCGATACGAGCATCGTGCAAGAGATCACCAAGTTCCATCATGGTGCGATAGCTGGTTGGAAGGTCGATAAGCGTTCTGTGTTTTCGGAAAATTGCATCGGCCTTACGCCATGTGCGGTTGCTGGTAGAGTCAATCTGTTTAGATATTCTCACGCCCTCACGGATGTATTCTTCAAGCGCGGCAACGCATTCATCGCGAGGGGGATAGGTGATGTACGACGAGTCAGATGATTTGCTGATGTTGATAGCGGAGCCGTCTGTTAATGTGACTGTCCGATAGATGCCGTCATCATAGGTTTCCATCGGACGGAATGCAAAATGCCCCAGGTCAAAAGAGAACACATCGGGCAGTAACGACTCCCAGTTGTCCTGCGGGGTCATCAGATTACTTGAGTTTCTGATTTTGTCGAGCGACCAATTGATTTGCTCTCGAAGGTGTGCGTACATCAGATTGACATTTTTTGAACCCCAGTCTGTTGGTATGGGCCACTCTTCTATTGGTATGACCAGTCCGGCTTCAATGAGTAAATCACGAAATTTGAACCACCGTTTCTTACGGGACTCCATTTCTTCTTCAACGAGTCGGTGGCAGGCGTCGTCAACGTTTAGTGGACTGTCGTTGCTTTCGTAGGTGGTTTTCATGTCTGTCCTTCAACTCTGGGAAAGTAGAGATAGTCCGAATTATACCAAAACCGACAACGCTTTTTTGCTATAATTCACCTGTTCGGGCGATGGGCTCTGGTTAACTCGTTCGGGCGTTAGAGGTTGAGGAGCAACTGCGGCAAGGTGCCGCGCCCACCCGAGGCCACATGACAATGTAGTATCAACGCTACACGACGTTCGTTGAAAACGTAGGAAATTTTCGGTAGGAACGGCATGTAAGCGAAGATGCGCCACAGCTGGCGCGTCTTTCGTTGCATTCCTATCGGGCTTCCTACGGCCTTCAACGAGTGCAAAGTGAAAGACCGCCTTTTTCTTTTGCCGTTGTCTGGCGTTGTGCGAGCAGACGATGGAAAAGAAAGGTCAGATAGTTTCGAAGGAAAGAGTGCGTGAGCACGGAGAGGTCTTTACCGCCGAGCGGGAGGTGAAGGCCATGGTCGATCTTGTCAATGATATGGCGACGAAGGTTGACTGTGGCGAGGGAACGTTCCTCGAGCCGGCTTGCGGCGACGGGAATTTCTTGATCGAGATTCTGCGACGTAAATGTGCGGCACTCAAAGCCAACAAGAAGCCAAATGCGAAGGATGCGGAGCGATATGCGTTTCGCCTTGCGTGGGCATTGTCCTCGCTCTATGGCATTGACATTCTGCCAGACAATGTCCTGAAGTGCCGCGAACGCTTGTCAAAACATGTCCTTGCGGAGTTTGATGCCGTCGTCAAAGGCAAAGACAAGTCGGCTCGCAAGGAACTTGAGGAAGCCTGTGAGGTCGTTTCTGGCATCAACATCGTAGAAGGTAATGCGCTCGAGTATCAGACGAATGACGGGAGGCCCATTGTGTTTGTCAAATGGCGTGCGAGCGACGATAACAGCCGCGGCACTTTTTCGTTTGGTGTGACACCGTATTATTTCGACACGATGGCGGGCGAAGCGAAGAAAGGCGATCTCTTTGCTGTTCGGGACGATTTGCCGCGGAGTCCGCAATATCCGTTTTACGAAATCGGCAAGATAAGGGAGTTTATGAAAGGAATCGAAGTGTGAGCGAGATCAAATTGGTGCGTCCGGACATTCTCGATTGCCTCGCGAACCTGAGTTCGGACGAGGTGTTCACGCCGCCGAAGGTCGTGAACGAGATGCTCGACATGCTGCCGCAGGACTTGTTCGAAAATCCGAAGACGCGGTTTCTCGATCCGTTCACGAAGAGCGGCGTTTTCCTGCGCGAAATCGTCAAGCGGCTCGACAAGGGACTCGTGCGGGCGATTCCCGACAAGGAAGATCGTCTCAATCACATCTTCCAACGGCAGGTGTACGGCATTGCGTGCACACAGTTGACGGCGCTCTTTTCGCGGCGTTCGCTCTACTGCAACAAGAACGTTCAGGACAAGCGTTCAACGGCGCGTGGGCTTTTCTCGACCGAGGCCGGCAACATCGGCTATCACCGCTGTCATCATACATGGGTGAACGGCTCATGCAAAGTCTGCGGCGCATCCAAGAAAGCGCTCAGCGAATCAAAGGATGTTGAAAACTACGCCTATCCATTTCTTCACGACGAGGTGTTTATGAAGCAAGCACAAGAACTCGGTTTCGACGTCATTATCGGCAATCCGCCGTACCAGATGAGTGATGGCGGAGGGACATCAGGCGCGGTTCCAATTTATAACCGATTCATTGAACAAGCTTTGCGGTTGAATCCGCGTTATCTGTCAATGATTGTTCCGGCTCGGTGGTATGGCGGGGGGCGTGGCCTCGATGAATTCCGTGACAGGATGATTAAAGACAGGCACATACGTGTGCTTCATGATTTCTTGGATGCGAGTGAATGCTTCGGCACGGGTGTCGAGATTAAAGGTGGTATTTGTTACTTCCTCTGGAATCGAGACAGCCCAGGCAAGTGCAAAATACATACTCATAATGCTGGTGATGTTGTTGAACAACCTGAACGCTTCTTGTGCGAAGAGGGCGGAGATGTCTTTATTCGCTATGCCTTGGGGGTCTCTGTCTATAACAAGGTTCATGCGAAAGGCGAGACGACATTTGAAACGTTGGTTAGTTCGCAAAAGCCATTTGGTTTACGAACATTCGTACATGGCAAGGAAAGGGATTTCGCCGGTGCGGTGAAACTGTTTGAGCGAGGCGGTGTTGGGTATATCAAGTCGAATGAAGTAGAAAAGAATGTGGAGTGGGTGAATTTACCCAAGGTTTTGATTTCTGCCGCATACAATGCTGGAGATGTTTATCCGCATCAAATTTTAGGTAAGCCGATTGTCGCGGGGAAAGGATCCTGTTGTACGGAAACCTATGTTGTCATTGGCCCTTTCAAGAAAAACGTTGAAGCGGAGAATGTCGCGAGTTATATTCGCACCAAGTTTTTCCGATTCATGGTAATGCTTAAGAAGTCATCGCAACATGCGGCTGCTGCGGTATATTCTTTTGTCCCCATGCAAGATTTCTCAAAGCCGTGGACTGATGCGGAACTCTACAGGAAGTACAAGCTGACGGATCAGGAGATCGAGTTCATCGAGTCGATGATCCGTCCGATGGAGTGAGAAGGGAGGAAGATATGGGCAAAGTGGTTTTCCTGGGAGTTGAAGGGGCTGGAAAGACATTACTGACTGCGGCGCTTGTAAGGTACTTTGAAGCGCACTATGGCGAGTGGGGCTGGTCGCTACGGCCAGAAAACAAGGAGGCGTTCGCGTTTTCAACGCGCATGCCGATGCGCATGAATGCTGGAGAGCTGCCGGCGCAAACGGCAAGATTCCGGCATCTGGAATGGTCGCTTTGTTATAATGACAATCCGAAAAGGTCCCTTAGTGTTCTTGATTATCCAGGAGAGGTTTATCGATTGGCTTTTTTGGATCCCGAGGATGATCCGGATCCTGACGGCCTTCAGGCAAAACAGAAGACGCACGCCGAGGAGATTGCCGAACTGTTGAAATTCCTTCGTGGCGCCGAAGAAGTATATCTGTTGTTCAACATCGAGGATTCGAAAGCGCTTGAAGAGAGCAATGTCAATATTGATGCTGTGTGGACGACTGTTGAAGCATTGCGCATTCTGTCGGCGCTTGAACAAAAGCCCAAACTGACTCTGTTGGTCACTCAGGCGGATCGCCTTGAAAATGATGGTGAAGACGTTTCGAGCGCAGAGACGGTGTTGAGAAGACATGTGCCACTTATCTGTCGGCGTTTTAAACAGATTGAAATGCGGCTTGTGTCTTCACTGCGACCCGAGAGCAAGATTTATGGATTGATTTCGGTCGCAAAGGACATTGTGCGTGGCACGGCAGAATGTAAGAACCTCAATAAAATTTATAATGAATACTGTCGGAGGGTGTTGGAAGGAACTGCGACAGCTGCTGAACTTGAAAAGCTGGAGAGTGATGCCGAACCTTTCAAGTGGATGCCGGGGGTCTGTGATGGGCTGAATGAGTGTCGGCGATGGTTAAAAACAATGGAAGCTTGTTATTCAATTGAGCAGGGGCCGTATTCTCATGAGGTTAGGATGTCTAAATTTCAGGATTTGTTGGATGCTTCGCATGATGATGTTGCCAATAAGATAATCAAGAAAAAGATGGATGCATATTGTCGTACTCGTAGTGACAATATAGCGATAGGATGGTTTTTGTTGTGTGTCTTCACGACGGTTGCAGCGCTGATAATCATATTAGTTGCCTGTAGTAATAAATGAACTGTTGTCTGGCAGTTTATACGGCCGAGCATGGGCTTGCGTGGAAGGCGAAGGACATTTCTCTCGCGGAGTTGGATGTTTGCCGCACATTGCTTGCGCCTTTGCCGGATCTCGATTCTGGTGATGTCGGGTATGAGGGCGTAGCGGCTTTGGGAGAACGAGTGTTTGTAATTCGTTGCTTCAAGGTTGAGAAATGGGACTTTCGCGGACGTGATGCTGTATATTTGGTTGTGGCCTGGATGCCGAGAAGCTTGGCGGGGTTCGTGGATTTTGAGGCGATACTGCGTAGCCCGCAAATGACGGTGCCGACACATGATGAGCCGCAGGCGTTTGAGGTGGAGTTTCCGGTAAATGCTGATTTTGAGATTGGACATAGGATTGCAGAAACGAATTCGGGAGCAACTTTACGGTTTGTCCGTCATTTAGATGGAAGTAGGAAATGGAGTGAAACTATGACAGAAGCTGAACGGTTTTTGACTTCAAAAGAGGATCACGGTTCTTGCCGCAAATGTCAGTCCCCGGCTGAGCGCCATTTTGGCGTGGATGGGAATCCCGTCAAAGGGGATGATTTGCGAGAAGCGGGTGTAGCGAATGGACAGGTTGCGCCGTCGAAAGTGGTTCGCATCGTTGTTGCAATTTTGATCTGCGTAGTCTTGTTGCTAATATATGGATGCATTGGCGCATGTTTGGGCTGGAGGCATTCCGGTGGGTATATTCCAATGGCGATTTTGCTGGCGACCATGGGCTGTGTGTGGCGCTTCCTTACAAAGGACAAGTCGTAATAGAAAGGTGTTATGAAATCGTTTGACACGCTTTATAACGAGCCACGGATTTACGCGTATTCCCTGCCGGAAGTGGGGAAGCTTGTGGGATGGCTGAAGGTCGGCTATACGGATCGACAGGCTGTCGATGAGCGCATCCGGCAGCAGTTGAAGACGCCGATGCTTGACTACCATATCGAGGTCAATGAGCCAGCGGTTTGCGGCGGACGATTCTTCAGGGACAGCGCCGTACACAAGATACTCGAAGATCGCGGATTCAAGCGGGCGCGATTCGAGGATGTGGACGCCGAAGAGGGCGGTAAGAAGGGGAAGAAGAGCGAGTGGTTCAAATGCGGGGTTGATGATGTCAAGGCCGCGATCAAGTCGCTCCAGGGCCTTCAGCCGCAGGAAGAACGGAAGAACCTCGCCAACTTCCAGATGCGTCCCGAACAGTTTGCCGCGGTTATGCAGACGGCCGACTATTTTCGCAGGAACCGCAGGCAGAAGGACGGACAGCCGCCGTTCTATCTCTGGAACGCGAAGATGCGTTTCGGCAAGACCTTTACTACGTATCAGCTCGCAAAGGAGATGAGGTGGACGAAGGTTCTCGTGCTGACCTTCAAACCGGCGGTCGAGGATTCGTGGCAGAAGGATCTGGAGTCGCATGTCGATTTCCATGAGTGGCAGTTCGTGTCGAATTCCGAAGGGACACTCAACTGGCGACAGGCGGACAAGCGTCGCCCTGTCGTTTGGTTCGGTTCGTTTCAGGATTTTCTCGGTCTCGACAAGACGACGGGGGAATACAAGGTTCGTAATCGAGAGGCATTTGACGTCGAATGGGATTGTGTGGTCGTCGATGAATACCATTTTGGCGCGTGGCGCAGCGAGAACCGCCAGTTCACCGGCTCGATTGAAGATGACGAATCGGTCAAGGAGCTCGGCGGCGCAGATGCCGCGGAATTCAAAGTCGAGAAATCGCCGCTTAAGGCGAAGAACTATCTGATGCTTTCGGGAACGCCGTTTCGGGCAATTCAGAACGGCGAATTTGACGAGACGCAGATTTTCAACTGGACGTATTCCGACGAGCAGAACGCGAAGTACGAATGGCCGAAGAAGAATCCCGGAGAGCCGAATCCCTACGCGGCACTTCCGCGGATGAACATGTTCGTTTACAAGCTCCCGGATCGCATCACGCGCGTGGCCGAGAACGCCGACATTGGCTTTGACCTGAATGAGTTCTTTAGGGCAGAACGGGAGAAGGGGGCGAGAGCGAGATTCGTGCATGAGGACGAGGTGTCCAAGTGGCTGGATTTCATGCGCGGCGAATTCTTCGTGGCGGAAGGGGCGAAGCCGGTGTTGCCCTATTACGATGTGGAACTCAAGCGTGCGCTCCGTCACGTGGTGTGGTATTTGCCAAATGTCGCGTCTTGCGAGGCGATGCTGGATTTGCTGAGAGGTGGATATCACAGCAACTTTTACAACAATTACACGGTCAACACCTCATTTGGCTCTTATACTGGTATTGGAAAAGCGGCGCTTGAGTCTGTTGATGATGTGGTCAGGGAACCGCTTTCAACAATGAGCATCACGTTGACTTGTGGCAAGCTCACGACGGGTGTGACGATTCCCGCATGGAGTGCGATCTTCATGTTGAGGAATCTGTCAAGTCCGGAAACGTATTTTCAGGCGGCGTTCCGCGTCCAAAGTCCGTGGACGATGAAGAATATCGACGGGAAGAGTCCGGACGAAGAGACGATTCTCAAGGAGAATTGCTACGTGTTCGACTTCGCGCTCAACCGTGCGCTCAAGCAGATCGCGGATTACAGCGCGAACCTGACGGACAAGACGAGCGTACCGGCGGAGAATGTGAGAAACTTTATCAACTTCATGCCGGTCATTTGCTACGACGGCAGCAAGATGATTGACGTGGAGGCGGGCGAAATTCTCGACCTGGCGTATTCGGGCATGTCGGGGCCCGCGATGGCACGTCGGTGGAACAGCGCGAACCTCATCAATATCAGTCCGCAGATTGTCGAGGCGATCTTGAACAACGGTGCGGCGATGGCGGCGATCAAGAAGATTCAGGGATTCGCCAATCCGCGTGGTGAAATGCAGTCCCTCATCAATCGCACGGATAAGATCAACAAACTTAAGGTGAAGGCTAGGAACGGCGACAAGAAGGCGAAGAAGGAATTAACGGAAGAAGAGCGTTTGGCGCGAAAGGAACGTGCGGAAATCGAGAAGAAACTCAGGAAGTTCGTTACACGCATTCCGATCTTCATGTATTTGAGCGATTACCGCGAAAAGGCGCTGGTGGATGTCATCCGGAATATTGAGTCCGATTTGTTCACGCAAGTAACAGGTTTGACGCTTGCCGATTTTGAGACGCTTATTGATTTTGGGGTGTTCAATTCGGCGCAGATGAATTCGTGCATTTGGCAGTTTCGCGCGTATGAAGAGGAGAGCTTGGATTATCTGCATGTTCGCGACGGACTCGTGGAGGACTCTCCGCTTGTCGGAGGGTGGGATTCGTCCGTGTCGAAGAAGGACGCATACGAATCGTTGATGAAGGGGTAATGCCGGGAGGTGTCGAATGACCTAACGGGTCAAGTTGTTGTTTCTCGATCCGAACAGCTGGAAGCCGGCGATGCTGAACGGCAATCCCGACGTCGGACAGGACGGCACGGTGGGCATGAAGGTCAAGGCCGAGGGCAATGCCAAGTTCTTCAAGGTCGTGATGCCGGAGTGAATCATTGCTCCGGAGAAGAATTGTTTGGACAGCCAAGGGACAGGCCCCAGTAGTGGGGTTGTAGTGGTGGGGTTCGGCGCG
>JAEDMC010000062.1 GCA_016303225.1 Kiritimatiellia bacterium | reverse complement strand
AGCCGGGCGACCACGAATGCCACCTCGGCCTCTACCTGAAGCACGGCGAAGCGACTGACCTCAACGTCTGGATCGACTTCACCCTGCGCAAGGAGTGAGGTAGGTTGTAGGTGGAGGTTGGAGGTGGAGGTGGAGGTTGGAGGTGCGGCCGTAGTCGGAAAATCCGGCTGCGGCCGCCCTTACAGATACGAAAACGCATCTCACCCTTCATTTATCGGGGTGAGACGCGTTTCGTCACTCAGAAAATCTCCAGGGTGTTTTGAAAAAATTTTGGCTTGTAGTCGCGTCGCTAAACCGACAACAACATTATTCATAACCCCTATATCACATCCGCCGTCGTGGAGATTACCGCACAATCAACTTCAGGCCGCCGGACAGGCTCTCGTAACAGCCCATGTCGGGAGCAACGCTGTAGATTCTGACGTTGCCAAGACGGTCGACGGCGGACTCGTCCATCCAGTCGAGCTTCTGCGCGCTGTCGTAGCACGGCGAGCCTGAGCCGAACCGGTACGGCACCCCGCTCTTGGCCCGGAACTGCGGATCGGCCGTCGTGTTGCCCTCGCCCGCCGTCAGTTCCGGCGCGCAGCTGTAGGTGATGCGCGGCGTGGCCGTACCGATGACGCGCACAGCAGTCGTGGCCATACCATCGCCCAGCGTCGCGCCCCAGACGATGCAGTTCCGGACTGTCGGCGTGCCGGAGAGGATCGTGAGACCCGCACCTGGCTGGCAACTCTTCGAATTGACGATCGTGCAGTTCTCGACGACGCCCTGTTCGCTCACCAGCACCGCAGCGCGCTTGGCCTCGCCGGATGCCACCTGTGTCGTCACGCAGTCCTTCACCAGGCAGTTCCGGAAGACGCCCGTCCCCTCGACGTGCACCGCACCATGCGTGCCGCTCGCGCCGCCCTGATTCGTGTAGATGTAGCGCTGGATCGTGCAGCGCTCAATGACGCCGCCCGACTGGACGACCGTACCGAAGAAGTGCGTGCAGTCGGCGTTGCCGCCCATGCCAGCGTTGTCGACCACGCAGTCGGACATCCGCCCCTTCCCCTTCACCAGCACCGCCGAATCGCGGTAAACGGACCCATAGCTGTTGCTCAGGATGCAGTTCGAGAGCGTGCCGGCCTCAACCCGCGCGTAATTGCTCTTCGCATCCCAGTTGCCCGCTCCGCGCCAGAGTGAGAAACCGTCGACAACCGCACCCTCGGCCTGATCGGTCATCCAGAGGTTGCGGCACGCGCCCCCCGCATCGACGATCGTCACTTCTGGACCATTCACGCTCCTCAGCTCGAGGTCGCTCTGAATGCAAATCTCGCGACTGATCTTATAGAGTCCGTTGGAGACGAACACCGTCTTCGGGTTGAGTTCCACCGCGTCGTGGAGATTCGTCGCGGCGTTCTCCCACGTCATGTAGGGCGCGATGCCCTTGCCTTCCTTCGACACGTAGCAGACCTGCGGCACGACGACGACCGGCGCCGTCGCGGCGATGTCCTTCTCTTCCGCCGCGCCGTTCGAGGCGTGCACTGTGACTGTGTAGCTGCCCGGTTCCTCATAGGTATGCGTCACGCGCTTTCCGCCCGCGACCGACTCGCCGTCACCGAAGTCCCAGACAAGCGCAAGCCCCTGCTCGTCGCCCACGATGCTGGCCTCCAGCGTCGCCGTGAACGGCGCACGGCCCGACGCAGCGCCGACCACGTCGATCGTACCGTCAAGCGGAACGAGCGTGGACTCTTGATACTCGAAGCAGCCCATGTCCACGCCGTCCGCCGCGATCTCGCCGTTACGCACGACGCGCGGCAACCGGTCCTTGTCCACCGCCCCTGCGGTCATCCAGTCCAGATTCGCCCCCGTGTTCAGGCTGGCGGTCGAGAGCGGCGTCAGGTGATAGGGCCTCTCGGTGTCGAAGTTCGGTGCCTTCGCCGTGCATCCCTCGCCCGTGATTGCCGCGCCGGCTTCGAAATCGGAGGCGCACGAATAGAGGAACTTCGGCGTCGCGCTGCCCCGCACGTAGACGTCGTTGCCCGCCATGCCCGCCTTGTTGTCCCAGATGATCGAGTTGACGACGGTGCCGCCGATCGCCCACACGCCGCCGCCATAGCCCGCGCAGACATTGTTGACGATCGTGCAGTTCTCGATGCGCCCGTTGATGAGGCCGATCGGGCCGCGGTTCTTCACGTTCGCACTCGTCGGCACGCCGTTCGTGCAGTGGTGGACATAGGAGTTGCGCAGCACGGCGTTCGCAGACGCGATGCGCACGGGCGACTCGCCGTCATAGCCCGCCGATTCGTAGCCATTCTCAATCTTAAACGCAAAGATCTCGCAGCGGTCAAGGACGGCACTCTCCTCGATGCGTACGCCCGACTGGGTGGCCGAGTCGTTGCTCCAGCCCATGCCGTGGCCGTCAAACACGCAGTCCACCGCCTTCGCCGTGCCGTAGAAGTAGCATGCCGCCGAACGCGAAACCCGGCGGATATTCTTGAACACGCAATTGGAGACCACGCCCGCCGACATCTCTATGGACGCCGTCCAACCGTAATTTGCGGCATAGCCATCGGCAAAGGTGAGTCCGGATATGAGGATGGCATCCGAACTGCTGACAGTCAGGTTGCGGTGGTCGCAAGTCGTCGTGCCGAGCGAGGTGAACGTCGTCTTCTCCGGACCCTCCACGCTTGTGATCGCAACCGCACGCGAAATGCCGATCACCGGCGCCGGGATCTCGTAGTTGCCGTTGGTGACAACGATCTTCGACGATCCGACGTCCAGCGCCGCCTGCAGGGACGGCGTCGCCTTCTCCCACGTGTCGTAGGGATAGGTGTTCGAGCCGGTCGTGCTCATATAGCAGGTCTCCGGCATGCAGACGAGCGACTTCGCGAAGGTGTAGACTGCCGGTGCGCTGACACCGTCGTTCAGGGTCAGCGTCACCTTGTACGCGCCCGGCGTCTTGTAGGTGTGCGTCGTC
The DNA here is from genome assembly GCA_016303225.1 of Kiritimatiellia bacterium. Taxonomy (GTDB): domain Bacteria; phylum Verrucomicrobiota; class Kiritimatiellia; order RFP12; family UBA1067; genus UBA1067. Next base: position 11,517 of record JAEDMC010000062.1, on the reverse strand, counting down.
GACGGCCAGTCCGTCGAAGTCGTGCCGTCGCCGAAGTCCCACAGCGCCGTCACCTCGCCCTGCTCCCCGGCGCAATAGCCGGTGAAGGTCGCCTCAAGCGGCTCGCCGCTCGCCGAGACATAGGTATCGGCGTCGCCCGCACACTCGAACTGCGCCACCCCGCCAGCAGGACGCAGCCAGGTCGCGCCCATTTCCTTTGCCTGCGAAAGCGACCGGAGGCGATAGTCGCCGTTTGCCGCGTCGACGAACTGCGGATCGGTGACGATGTTGCCGTTGGCCTCGCCGCCTGCCAGCTCTGTCGAACAGCAGTTGAAAAATCGCGCCTTGTTGACGCCGTTGTGGATGTCCTTGTTGACCGCGTTCTTCGAGGAGTTGAAATAGACGATTGTGTTCGTGACGACAGCCTTCGCGTTGTTAACCTGGATGACACCATCCTGCGAATAGATGTAGTTATTGACGATGGTCGAGTCCTCGAGACGGCAGGTGGCGCTGTCAAGGCAGACCATTGGATACAGCTTCGGTATCTCGTAGCTGCCCTGCTCGTTGTCGGCGATGAGCGCATTGCGCAAAACTGCGTTTCCGCCCAGCCACACATAATGGCGCAGGTCATTGCCCGTGTACTTCATCCCCGTTACGGTCAGCCCGTCGACGACGCTGTCACCGTAAAGGTAGATGAACGACGACGTCTCGTTGCTGCCGATGGATTTCGGTTTGAGCGCGAGGTCATAGCCCCGCGACGTCCCCCAAAACCTGAAGTGCGTGCCGTGATACGCGTCGTGCGCGCGGATGTCGACAACGCAGTTGGAGACCATGCCCGCGTCTGCCTCCACACCCGTCGCCCTGGCCTTGGCCTTGTGGGCGCAGTTGACGAACGAGAACCCCGTGAGCAAGGCCTCCGCGTGCGTGACCTTCGCGCCCGCGCGCGCAGTGTCGAGGCCGGCATCCACCGTCGTCAGCGCAGGACCGGCGACGCCGATCACCGACACGGGCCGCGTCAGGTAGACGCTGTGAATGACGTTGTCCGCCGTAATCGCCGTGCGCAACTCATGGTAAAGGCCCGGCGCGGCCAGCACCTTGCCGTGGTCCGGAGCCGCGTCAATCGCCGCCTGCACGGTCTTCTTCGCCGTCGCCCAGCTCGTGCCGTCCGCCGTATCGTCGCCGAATTCCGCCACATACCGCTCGTCGCCCGCGACCACCGGGTTCGCAAAGCTCCACTGCCACTCCAGTTTCGTCGCCACGCCCATGTGAACATAAGTAAAGGACGTGCCGCTGCCGCTCGCGTTCGCGCGACCCTCGTTGTAGACCCAACCCATCGCCTGGTCGTCCCACTCGTAGAGCTTCCAGCCCGTGCACGTCACCTTCAGCTCCGGCGCAATCACGGTCTCCGCCGGAGCGGACACCGCGATCTCCGCACCGACGGCGACGTCTTCATAGAGTCCGCACGCGGGCGTCATCCCCTCGACCGTAAAATCGCGCTGGCCGGCGATCTCGAACTGCCCCGCCTGAAGCGGGCCTGCGGAGAGCGTTCCCGCACCCTGCAGGAGCAGCTTGCCCGCCGCCGGATCGTAGAAGCCGACCGTGCCGCAGACGCGCATCGGCTCAAGCCACAGCGCAAGGTCGCCAGTTGTGCGCGCCGTCACCTTCACCCAGTAGATGCGCCCCTCGTAGTTGTAGACATTGTAGCGGCGACCGAGGTAGAGCCTGCTCGTCGGCGTCGCCTCCATGCCCTTGCCCATGTCCAGTCCGTCCATATAGACCCGGCCGCCCGCCATGTCGTTGAACACCAGCGTGTGGTCGACGTTGGGCGTATAGCCGCTGTACGAATGGGAAGCCGTGCCACTGTAGCCCCAGGTCCAGCTGGCGCCGCTCGACCAGAATGAGTAGAGCCACTGGTTGTTGTTCGCGCCGCCGAACAGGTAGCCGCCAGCCGCAGACTTCTCGTCACGGAACCGAATCGCCGTCTCATGGTCGGCCGGAACGACGCCCGTGTCCACATACGTGCCGTTGGCAAACCGCACGTATTCGAGCCGCTCGAGCGGAGAGACCTCCGCCCCGCCGACGAAGTTGCCACTAGCCCTGTCACCGTAGAACGCGCCGGTGACGAAATCCCAGAAGCCGACTCGTCCGTCGCTCATCTCGCACGGCACCATCAGCCGCTTGAGCACGCCGTTGTCGTAGATCTTCACCAGCGAAATGCGGTCAGTCGCGAAGTCTGCCGCTGTTCCGTTGGCGTTCACGGCAAAGAGAAAGAGGTTTTTCGACGCACCGGCGAACGAGCGGGAGTAGATCTGGTTTCCGTCAACCTTGAAGGTGCCCTTATTCATCTCCACCGTGTGCCAGGCCGTGTCCTCTTGCCACGTGATGCTGTCCGAATAACCGTCGCCGAAACCGGCGTAGGTCTTCGCCGCCGGCGAGAACTGGCAGCGACCGCTGCCGTTGGCACCATAGACGCCGAACACGTAGTTGTGCTGTGATTCAAGCGCAGTTAACTGGTATGTCGCCTCGATCTTCGTGTTGCCGTTCGGGACGAACCCCGTATCGACATACTGCGAACCGGTCGCCTCGACATAGGCAAGATACTTGACCGGCAAGTCGGCGCCCTGCGCCACCCCCGCCAGACAAAGCAAGCCCGCCACGATTGATCTCACCGCGTTCATCTTATTCTCCTTGATATCTTGGAAAACAACAGAGTTAACCCCCGCCCGCGAAATAATTGGACTTTACACGTTTTTCATAAAAGAGCGCGCCGGCTTTTGGAACCGACGCGCTCGGTGCGGTCAAACCGCCGTAGTTTACTTCGCCTTCTTCGCCGGCTTCTTTGCGGCGACCTTCTTCGCCGGAGCCTTCTTAGCCGGAGCCTTCTTCGCCGTGGCCGCCTTCTTGCAGCAAGCCTTCTTGCAGCAGGCCTTCTTGGCCGGAGCCTTCTTGACGGCGACCTTCTTCGCCGGAGCCTTCTTCGCCGGAGCCTTCTTAGCAGCAACCTTCTTGGTAGCCATTTTATTTGATCCTTTTCTTAGTCAGAGTTGTCGGCACGTCCTATTCGAACGCAACATCCGCAACTTCTGAACGAATGATAGCGAATTTTTCTGAATTATGCAAGGGGTCTGTAAAATTATTTTTGCAAAAAAAATCCGGAGTCATTCTCCGGAAGTTGGTGCTCGGGGCGGGACTCGAACCCGCAAGGATCTCTCCATATGCACCTCAAGCATACGTGTCTGCCAATTTCACCACCCGAGCAGGGCAAGAAATTGGTATGTAGTATATCATATCGGCAGCGCTTGCGCAAGGGGGTGAAGAAAAAAAACTTTCAAGCCCGTCGAGTCGACGAACAACTTCGCGGCAAACCATCCGTCAATGAGAATGTGTTTTCCATTGCATGCCTATCGAATGAGAACCGTGAACCCGATCGGACGCTGGATCAGGTACGCCGTGCCGTCGCCCAGGACTTCTCCGTACGTCTCGCCCGTGACGCCGATGCGGTTCACTCCGCTCGTCACGTCAATGCCAAGCTTCGCATAGCGCGCCGGCGGCGCCGCGACGAGGTCGGACACCTTGATGAGCGGATTCGACACCGTTCCCGACGTCCAGAGCTCGTCCTTTTCCGCCGCTGTCAGCCGGAGGCAGACGGAGACGAGTCCGCCCGATCCGCCGCCGCACTGGTGCCGCGTCGTCGTGTGGATGCCGCCGTCCAGCCCTTTCGCCAGAATCTTCGCGCTCCCGCTCGCCACGAACGAGTCGGCCAGAATCCAGACAGATCCGCCCGCCGCGCCGCCCGTCTCGGTCTTGTAGGAGTAGTCGATCGGCGTCACGTCCAGCGTCCCCGCAAGCCGCAGACAACCGGCCTCGATGCGGAGCGCACCTGCGCCCGGTTCGTTGTATTCGCCCGTCCGGCTCTCGCGTCCCGGCCAGCGCGGCGCATAGGCAAAGTCATACGTCCCGCCGCCAGGCTTAGTGAGCGGATTGTCGGCAAAACCGCCAGAACCACCCGCAACAGCATGACCCGAACCACCGTAAGCGGGCTCCGACGCCCGCCCGGCATAAAGTGCCTGCGGAACGTTCGAATCGCTGCCAGCCCACGAGCGGATCGCCGCGCCCGCGCGGACGTCCACCGTTTTAGCCGACAAGACGACAGTTGCAGCCGTGCCGGAGACTCCCTTGCCGATGTGCCCGTAGACGACGTTCGTCGCGCCCTCTAGCAACGTCATCGCCCCGCCGACGGACACGCGGCCGCCGCCCTGGCGGTATTCCACGTCGGACTTCGCCGGTCCCGCATAGACTGCGAACGTCGACCTCTCGCCCAGCTCGAAATCTCCGCCGACCGACAGCGCCGTCCGCACCGTCAGGTTGTAACCGCCGAGCGCCAGCTGCGCCCCCGCGCCCAGCGTCACGTCGCCCGCGACCGCCACACCGACTCCGCCCGAAAAGGCCGCGGACGTCACGTTGCGTCCGTCCTTAAACCCATCGACATGATAAACCGACTTGAAGAGCTCCGCCGTCGCGCCGGCGACGGACATCACAGCTCCGTCGCCCAGCGTCAGCGAACCCGCGACCGCCCAGTTGCGGACGACGACCGTCTTGTCCGCCGGAACCGTCACCGCATCGGCGATCGTCGGCATGCCCGCCGGCGTCCAGTTTTCCGCCGTCTCCCACGCGCCGCCGTCCTCGCCGACAAACGTCTTCGTCGTCAGGCTCTCCGTCGCCCCGCTGAACACGGCGACCGCATGCCGCGGCACATCCGTCGGCAGCGCCAGCGTCGCGGCCGTCGCCTCCGCCTCACTCAGGACGCCGTCCGTCATCCAACGGACAAACCGCGCGCCCGGCGCCGGCGTCGCCGTCAGCGTCTGCGTGCCGCCGGCGGACGACCACCCCTCCGCAACGTCCACGCTGCCGTTGCCCGCCGCCACGGCATCGGTCTTCTGCTCGACGATGTCGTACTTGAACACCAGCTGCGCATTGGCCGTCAGTTCCGGCAAAGTAAACGCCGTCTCCGTCCCTGCGACCGTCTCCGTGCCGATGGTCAGCACGTAACCCGCATAACGCCGACGGATGCGATGCTCGTCATCCAGATAAAGCACTGTGTCCGTCACCGTCACTTCGGGCGTCGCGCCAATCGCGTATTCGTAGCTGCCCGGTGCCGGCGACAAGGTCGCGCCGACATCCGCAGGAACGGTCGACACCTCGAGCGCGACAATGCCCGCCGCGCGCACCTGATAGAGCAGCGCCGTGCCCGTGCCGCCGTCCTCGCCTTCGTAAATGCCCTTTCCGCCGGCGACATCAACCTGCCCCGGATAGGCGACCGACAGGTCCGACGCCGGATCGAGGTCCTTCGGATAAGCCTCCGCCTCGAGCGTTGCAATCATCTCCTCAGTCAGGTTGATGCCGACTGCAATGCGTCCGCCGCCACCGCCACCGCACTTCTGGCTCGTGCTCGACGGATGCGTGCCGCCATCCGTGCCCCGCGCCGTCAGGCGCCCGCTCTGACCCATCGCAAACTCCTGCGCGATGATCCAGACCGAACCGCCGGCCGCGCCGCCCGTCTCCGTCTTGAGATTGTAGCCAGCGGGGTTCGGCGACGCCGTCACCGTGCCGTCAATCGTCAGAGTCCTCGCCTTCAGGTGAACGGAACCAGCGCCAAACGGAACCGCACTGGCATTAGCCGATGGTTTTGTCACTTCGATCGGCGCGAAATTGCAGCCAAAGGCCGCGCCGCCGCCGCTCAGCGCACCGCCGGAGGAACCTGCGCCGCCCTTGCCGCCGTGGCCGACGCCGGCCTGACGGGCCGACGCGGCTCCGCCAACCAAGCTTCCGCTCACTTTGTAGCATGCACCGACATAAGCCGCGACCAGTCCGCCCTCGCTCACCGTCGCCGCGTCGAAGTCCAGGACCACGCCTGCTCCCGTGCCGAGATACCGCCCTCCCTCGTGGATATAACAATGGAGTTCGCCGGCAATCGTCGTCGTGCCCGCAACGAAGACGCGTCCGCCGCCAAGAATCTGCGCCGCATGCGTCGACGCGGGCCCCGGATAGACACCGAACTTCGCGGATGCGGCAAGCGTAAAATCGCCGCCGACGGCGACGGACGAGACGCCGAGCTGTCCATAGCCGCCCACGGCCGCCTGAGCCCCTGCGGCGAACACAAAGTCGCGCGCCACGAGAATGCCAAGCGTTTCGGTCGACAGTTCCGTGTCCAGCGCGTGACGGCCGTCCTTAAACGCACTGTTCAAGCTAAGAGTCTGGGCGAACGGATCAATCTTGGCGCCAAACTGGGAAAGGACGGCATTCGCCTCCAGCGTCAGCGAGCCGGCGACGACAAGTCCGTCCGCAGCGACCTTCTTGCCCGTCGGAATCGTCACCGCATCGCCGATCGTCGGCACGCCGGCCGGCGTCCAGCTCGCCGGATCCTCCCACTTCGCGCCGTCCGTCCCCGAAAAGCTCTTGGGCGCCAGCGCCGCCGTGTCGTCGAAGACGGCGACGATGCGGTGCGGACGATCCATCGTCAGCGTCAGCACGGCGTTCGTCAGCGCCGCGCGCTCACACGGGAAATCGACCAGCCACGCGACGAAGGCGCGTCCGTCCTCTGGCGTCGCCGTCACGCTCATTTCCTCGCCCTCGGCCACCCAGACCGCCTCGGAACTGACCGTGCCGCCGGACGTCTTCTCAACCGACAGCAGATGCTCAACCGGACCGTATGTCCACGCAACGGCCGTTTCCGCCCCGGCGGCGGCCGACACCTCGCAGCTCGTCCCTTCGCCTGCGACGCCGTCGACGGAATAGCCCGCAACCGCCTGCCGTGAAGTCCCCGCCGCATTCAACAGGCGCGTTACCGACGCCGGCGTCACCGTCACCGAACCGTCAACCGCCACGACGCCGCGCGTCTCGACGAGCGCAAGGCCCTGCGTCGCGGACGGCTTCGCGTACAGGACGGCCGTCCCCGCCTCGCCAGCACCACCGCTGTACGCGCCAAGCCCTCCCGCCGCCGACACGCCGGGATAGACCGTATCCAGAGCCACCGTCTTCAGCGCCGTCGTGTCATACGTTCCCGCTTCCAGCTCATCGAGGTCCTTCGACGCAAAACCCATCGCCAGGGCAATGCGTCCGCCACCGCCACCGCCGGTCGAAATTGTGGCGTTACTCGGGTGCACGGTACTGTTTTGCCCCTTTGCCAGCAACCGCATTTTGCCCCCGCACGTCATCTGCTCGGCCGCGAGGAAGATGGCACCGCCGGCGCCGCCCGAAGCCTCGCTCGTCGTCCACATGCGGACGGACGATGCGTCAACCGTCCCGTTCAGCGTCATCTGCCGCGCACGGACGCGCACGACGCCGCCGCCGAGCGAAATGTCATTGGCGTAGTTGCTGCCCTGGCGTCCCGGCAGAATCGGCGCGAAGATCGATCCGTAGCAGGCGTTGTAAGACTTGTCCTCCGTCTTGCCGCCGCGCCCGCCATAGCTGGCGCCGACCCTGTGATTGGCCTGCTGTGACGGAATATCGTCGGTCTTCGTCGTCTTGATGCCGCAGCCGGAATCGGCGATGACGGACGCGTCTTCGCCAAGCACAAATGCATCAGCCGTCACCAGGACGGACGCGCCGCTGCCGGCGACATCCTTGTTGCCGGGATCACCCGGAAGATAGAGCTTCGACGAACCGGCAAGCTCAAGCGTCCCCGTCACCTTCAGTTCCGCGCCGATCATCCGGTTCGCAAACGTCGAAGGCCCCGGATAGACGGCAAGCCGCGCCGTGTCGGAGAGCGTCAGGTTGCCACCGACCGACAAGGCGGCGGGACACTGCTGTAGGAATCCGCCGACTGCCAGCCAAGCGCTGCCCTTCAGCGTCAGGTTGCCGGCAAGGGAGAGCCCAATCGCCTCCGTCGACGTCGAATCGGCCGCATAACGTCCCGCGCTCGTCAGGTCCGAAGCGGACTCCTTGACGGTGAAGTCCGGCGTCTTGCCGAAGACGCTCACGGCCGCGCCGCTTTCGAGCGTCAGCGACTTCGCCGTCGCCGTCGAGACGACCGTCACGATGACATCCGCGGGGATCCTCACATCGTCCGCTGCCGTCGGCACCATACCGTCCGACCAGTTGCCGTCCTCCTCCCACGCGGCGCCAGAAGCGCCCCAGAAGACCTTCTCTGCGCCCAACGCGCCAGGAATGGCCAGAACCAAGGCTAAAAACGCAGTGATGACAATTTTCATTGTTCTTCCTTTCTGCTTTAAACAATCAAGCCAAGTTCAACTGGTCGACAATCCGCACGATCGCACCGCCGTCCGAACGCAGGAGCTTCATCGTCTCGGCGAGCGACTGACGAGCCGCCGCATTGGCCGCATCGTCCTTCAGCCACGGACGGAGACGGGCGAGGACGTTCTCGGCCGTGAAGTTCTCCTGCAGAAGCTCCGGCATCGGACAGGCAACGCCTGCCTTCTCGGCGATGATGTTCGCAAGCCCAATGTGCTTCACGCCCTTGATGACGATGCGCGCGAATGCCGCGAAAAACCAGCCGACGCGGTAGACGAGCACCGTCGGACACCCCGCAAGCGCCGCCTCCAAGGTCGCCGTTCCGCTTGCTACGACTGCGGCGTCGGCCCGACGAAGGACCTCGCGGGCGCCGCCGCGACGAACCTCAAGGACACAAGACGAGGACTTAAGACGGGAGGCGCAAGACACAATCGCCCGATAGGCCTTCTCGTTCGCCGCGGGGACGATGATTTTAAACACAGAGGCACAGAGACACAGAGACTTTTGAAGCTCATTTACGACCGCAAGAAGAATTGGCAAGTGCTTTTCGATCTCGCCCATCCGCGACCCCGGCAAAATCGCAAGCACCTTCTCACCAGCATGTCCGTGCCTCCGCGCCTCTGTGTTTGATTTCTCTCGTGCCATCTCATCCACAAGCGGATGCCCGACAAATGTTGCAAACCCTGGTCGGAACAGTCCGGGCTCAAACGGGAAAAAGCAGCAGAGCCGATCCAACGCCAACTCGATCTTCGGGATGCGTCCCTGCTTCCACGCCCAGACCTGGGGACAAACCACATGGACCGCGCGGATGCCCCTCGCCTTTGCGTACGCCGCGAGCTTGAGATTCATCCCGGGATAGTCCACCGTACAGACAACATCCGGCTTCCACTCGCCGATCGCCCGCTCCATCGTCTTCTTGACGCGGAGAAAATAGAAAATCTTCTTGAGCACCTGTCCAATGCCCATCACGGCCAGATCGTCGACCCTGAAGCCGTAGTCTCCATAGCCGCGGATCTCGGCCTCCGGCCAACGCCGCAGGATCTCCGCGCGAATCTGATTCGCATAGAGAACACCCGATTCCTCGCCAGCTAGCAGCAATATCCTCATCGTATCACCTCTCCGTCAGACCAAGCGCAGGAATTCCGCGAAGAACGGGTCGGCAATGCGGCATTCGGTCGCGATCTGCTCGATGTGGCCGTCCTCCAGGAGCTTCCGCTTGGACGAATTCACGGTCGACGACGGACCGAGTCGATAGCGCCTGCGATAGGCATCGTCAAACTCGCGCGTGCGCTCGCGGGCCAGCGCAACCAGGAGCTTTTTCTGCGCCGCCGAGAACGTCAGCATCAACTGCTCGTACTGATCGCGATTGAGCCCAGCCAGCCGGGCGTAAGCCGCCAATACGTCGCCCTCCACAACCTTTTTCTTCGAAGTTTCCCGAACGGCGCGAAAAACCTCAAATCCGATCTGCTGGATGAAATACGGGATGTTCTCCGACTTCGCCACCAGCAGTGCGGCGACATCCTCGCCTATCTGCAGCCCGCCAAACCGGAAACGCGACATGACGAAGCGGACGCTCTCCTCAAACGGCGGTTTGTCCAAGAGCACCGTCAGCGCAGACTTGTAGAACGGACGATTGTGGTCGGTGAACATGCGCCTCAGCATGTGATAACGACTGCCGAGGAAGACATATGAGACTTTGGTGTGCCCCTGAATGACCGACCGCATCACCCGTTCGAACCGATCGTTAGGCAACAACTCGCCGACTTCCTGAAACTCGTCCAGAACGATGACCGCCCGCTTGCCCTTGGGCAAGAGCTTCTGCGGAAGGTCCAGAATCTCCGTCAACTCCTCCGAACCGATCTCCCGCTCCGACAGGTCGAATGCAACGCCCGCCTCTCCCGTGGCGTCAAGCGTCAGCTTCGGCCTCAGGCTCTTCAGGAGCCCGCCGATCTTCCGCAGCTCGAACTTAACGGGCGCAAGCTTGCGATACACCTTCTGCATGTAGGCGGCGGCAAACAGCTCGATTGACGGAACCTTCACGACATCCAGCGTCACGCAGGGAATGCCGGCCTTCTCCAAGTCCGCCGTCAATTCGGCAACCAGCGAACTTTTGCCGTAACGACGCGGACCGTACAGAACGACATTCGTCTGCCCACTCAGCAAGCGAGACCTCAGATCGCGCCGGATTTCCTCCCGATCGTAAAAACGATCGCCTGTGGCGAACTGCAAATAGTTAAACGGATTTTCCACGCCGAGGATTATACCACAGCTCCTCGCTTGATTTCAAGTGCGCTCTGACGAAATTTTAAGTAACTTGATTATTAGTCATCTGCCTTAGGTCTCTTTCGCCGCCATTTCCGATTCATGGCCGCGTGGGGGCAGGCGGCAGGCTCGAATCGACGCCGACAATCGCCATGCCGTGCCTGTTCGCGAAGGCAATCACCTCTTCGCGATCGAGCAGGATGAGCCGCCCCGCCTGAAACGCGAGCGCGGTAACGCCAGATTTCTTCATCGTCTTGAGGGTCTTGAGACCGACGACCGGGATGTCGAAGCGCCAGTCGTGTCCCTCACGGGCGGCCTTGAAAAGGACCGATCCCTTGCAGAGCTTGCCGGCACGCTTGATCGCGGCGTTGGTGCCCTCGAACGCTTCGACGGCGAGGACCATTCCCGACTTGACGAGCACAGTCTGCCCGACGTCGTGCCGCCCGACGTCCGCGGCCACCTGAATGCCGCGGCGGACATCATCCTCCTCTTCCGGCGTCAGCCCGCGCACGGTCAGCTGGCCGACTCCAGGCAGGCACTCGTCCATATACAAGCTCGCGGGCAGCACCTTCGCGCCGCAGCGCTCTAATTCGGCGACCAGCTTGCCGAAGATCGTATGGGCGTTCTTGACCGGCATGGCCTTGAGCCATCCTTTCACGGTCTCGTCGAACTTGCCGCGGAAAAGCGACATCGGGCTCACCTGTCCGGCGAGGATCACGCCGTCATAGCCCATTTGTCCTGCCCATTCCGTGGCCTTGTCGCATTCGCCGGCGGCGAAGGCGACGACATGGTCGGCGGCCTTGCGCGTCGCGCGGACGCACGAGCCCTTGACGGACAGGACGTCCACAGTCCCGACACCCGCCCGCTTTGCGCCTTGAACGACGAGGCGGGGATAACTCCCCGCCCCGGCCACTACCAGCAACTTGGAAATCATGCTGGTATTATACCAAAACCGCGCTTACTTCGCCTCCGTGGCCTTGATCTTGTCCCAGGTCTTGTTGTAGAGCTCCATCACAGCGGGCTGGT
>JAEDMC010000263.1 GCA_016303225.1 Kiritimatiellia bacterium | reverse complement strand
ACTGCGGCGGCTTGGATTTGACGGAGGGACGGGAAATTTGATAGTATACGCTAGGTAAGATGGGGGTTGAGCCTTGTCTGTAGCGGTTTACAAAAAATCAGGGAGTGCACAATGAAGAAGTTGATGGCTATTGGTCTTGCGCTGGCGTCGCTGGCGGCTTTTGCGGACGGCGGAAATCTCCGCTATTCCATTATGGTCAACAAGTTTGAGAACAAGGCGAACTGGCGCGGACAATGGGAGCTCGGAAATGCGTGGGGCACGATCTTCACCGACCAGCTGGTGCAGAGCGGCCGGTTCATCGTCCTCGGCGAGGCCGACATGCGCGGTGCGGCCCTTCAGGAGCAGGACCTGGCGGCGACGGGACGTGTCGCAGGCGGCAAGAAGGCTCCGAAGATGGGACGCATGACGGGCGCGCAGCTGCTCGTCAAGGGTGCGATCACCCACGTTCAGGAGACGAAGGGCGGCGGCGGCGGCTTCGGTTTCAAGGGTATCACGCTCGGTGCTGACGGCGGTTCGGCCGAGATCAACATCACCATCTATCTCGTCGATTCCACGACCGGACAGGTCAAGGCTTCGAAGACCGTGATCGGCAAGAGCGGCAAGCAGGGCCTGCGGCTCGGCTATCACGGCAGCAAGCTCGGCGGCCTCACGGGTGACCTTGCCGGCTTTGAGAAGGACAACATGGGCAAGGCCGCGACAGACGCCTGCAACCAGGCGCTTGAGTTCCTGATCGGCCAGCTCGACTCCATTCCGTGGGAGGGCACTGTCTCGCTCGCGAAGCCCGACAAGCTCATCATCAACCGCGGTTCGCGCGAAGGCGTTGCGGTCGGCATGAAGTTCGACATCGGCAAGGTCGAGGAAGTCGTCGACGACGACACCGGCGAGGTGCTTGACAGCGAGATGACCAAGCTCGGCACGGTCACTGTCACCGAGGTCAAGGAGAAGGTCGCCTATACGACGCCGCTCCAGGGTGCCGAAAAGGGCATGGGCGTTCAACCGGCCAAGTAAGGGAGAAGTCCGGTGAAGCGGAGGCTTTTCATCGCGGTGGGCGCGGCGGTACTCGCCGTGTTCAACGTTTTCGCCGCGCAGTGCGTCGGGCTTACGAAGGACGGCCTTCGCTGCAAACGCGATGCCGCCGAGGGTTCGAAGTACTGCCTGGGACACGCCGATCAGGCGAAGAACGGCGCGCCGGGTCTCAAGGACGACGGCACGTGCTGGGCGGTCACCAAGAACGGCCTGCGGTGCAAGCACAAGAAGGACGGAGCTTCCGACTACTGCAAGCAGCATGCCGCGGACAAGAAGCCCGCCAAGCCCGTCGACCAGTGCCGCGCGCTGACGACGGCCGGCTCGCGTTGCACGCGCAAGCCTACCGCAGACTGCTACTACTGCGAACAGCATGCCAAGCTCGGCAAGGCCGCGTCGGCGGACAAGGCCAAGAAGCCGGCGGAACCGACGAAGAAGTGATTTGAACGACTGGAAGGAACGGAAAGATGGCAGTTACTGAAACGACGACGGAATCGTGGACCTCGCGGTTGGGCGGGGCGGTCAAGGGCGTGGCAGTGGGGCTGGGGCTTTTCATTCTCGGCTTCCCCGTCCTTTTCTGGAACGAGGGCAATTGCGTGAAGACCGCGAAAGCGCTGGACGAAGGCGAGGGCGCGTGCATCTCCGTTGAGTCGAACGCGAAGATCGACGCGGAGATGGAGGGCCAGCTCGTGCACATGACGGGCCGGGCCGACACCGAAGATGTGCTTTCCGACGAGCAGTTCGGGGTTTCGGAGAAGGCCATCGCCCTGTGCCGGAAAACGGAGATGTTCCAGTGGAAGGAGAACAGCAAGACCACGGAGAAGAAGAACCTCGGTGGCAGCGTCACGAAGACCACGACCTATACCTACGAACAGGTCTGGAGCTCGTCGGCGATCGATTCGAGCTCCTTCAAGGAGCCGGGGCACGACAACCCCGGCTTCATCGAGTTCCCGTCCGAGGAGAAGCGCGCGGCGAACGTGACGTTCGGCGCGTTCCATCTGAACGAACGCCAGATCGCGCGCATCGGTTCCGAACGGGCGTATCAGTTCCCGACAGGCTTCGTCTCGCGCGTCGAGCGTGTTCAGCGCCAGGGCAACGTGATCCTCGTCCCCAACAAGGCGACGCGCGAGAACGCCCTCAACACCCGCGACATAGCGGCCCAGCCGCGCATCGGCGACATGCGCGTGACGTTCACGGTCATCAAGCCGCACGACATCTCGATCGTCTCCAAGCAGAAGGGCGACACGTTTGCCGCGTACTTGGCGAAGACGAAGAAGCGCGTCGATCTTTTGCAGGACGGAGTCGTCGATTGCGCGGAAATGTTCGAGGATGCGCGTGACGCGAACACGCTGTTCACTTGGCTCGTTCGCCTGGGCGGACTCCTGATCATGTACATCGGCCTCTCAATGGTGTTGAAGCCGCTTTCGGTGCTGGGCGACGTGCTGCCGATACTCGGCACGGTCATTGGCTGGGGCGCCGGGCTTGTCGCGGGCGTCGTGGCGTTCGTGTGCGCGCTCGTCACGATTGCCGTGGCGTGGATCTTCTACCGCCCCGTGCTGGCCGTTCTGCTGCTGGTTGCCGCAGGTGCGTTCGTCTTTCTCGTGTGGAAAAAGAAGCAGTCCAAGAAGGTTGCCAATAAGGAGTAACAGACATGAACAAGCTCATGGTTGCCGCGGCGCTTGCCGCTTCGTCCCTGGCCGCAGGCGCGGCTGACATCTATGTCTCGCTCGATGCGGGCAAGAACAAGAATGCGGGCACGAAGGAGGCTCCGCTCAAGAACCTGTGGAAGG
>JAEDMC010000061.1 GCA_016303225.1 Kiritimatiellia bacterium | reverse complement strand
AGCAACTGCAGGAGCTGACCTCGAGCCACTGCTGCTCGCCCGGCGCCCAGAGCTCCAGGTCATAGCATTTCGCGGCCGAGAAGCCCATGTCGCCCGAGCAGAGCTGGAGAACGCGGAAATGGAGCCCGAGGCCCGTCAGCACGTCCTCCGCTTCCTTCACGAGGATCTCAAGCTGCTGGAAGCTGGTGTCGGGATGCACGAAGTTCACCATCTCGACCTTGTCGAACTGGTGGACGCGCAGCATGCCGCGCGTCATCTTGCCGGCCGAGCCCGCCTCGCGGCGGAAGCACGGCGTGTAGGCCGTCAACTTGATCGGCAGCTTCTTGCCGTCGAGGATGTCGTCGCGATAATAGTTCGTGACCGGCACTTCGGCGGTCGGTATGAGCCAGAAGTCGTCGATCTGGCAGTGATAGAGGTCTTCCGCGAACTTCGGGAGCTGGCCCGTGCCCGTCATCGAGTCCGAGTTCACCACGAACGGCGGCAACATCTCGGTGTAGCCCTGCTTCTGGCAGTGCAGGTCGAGCATGTACTGGATGAGCGCGCGCTGGAGCTTCGCGCCCTGGCCGAGGATGATCGGGAAGCCCGTCCCCGTCAGCTTCACGCCGCGCGGGAAGTCGAAGATGCCGAGCTTCTCGCCGACCGTCATGTGGTCGAGGATCTTGAAGTCGGGATCCTTCCACTCGCCGACCTTGCGGACGACCACGTTGGCCTGCGAATCCATGCCCGTCGGAATCTCCGGCGCGGGAATGTTCGGGATCATCAGCAGCGTCTCGCGAAGCTCCACCTCGACCTGGGCGAGCTCCTTGTCGATCTCGGCGATGCGGTCGCCGACCTTGCGCATCTCCTCCTTCGCCGCGGCGATGTCGCCGCCCGCCTTCGCGATCGCGCCGATTTCCTTCGACGCCGCGTTGCGCTCCGCCTTCAGCTGCTCCGTCTCGCCGACGAGCGCCCTGCGCTTCGCGTCCAGATCGCGCGCCTTCTCCAGACGCTCCTTCTCGACCCCGCGGCGCGCGAGCTCCGCGGCAGTCTTGTCAAACTCATCCCTCAGCTTCTTAATGTCAATCATTTTAGATTACTCCTTCGAAATCAATTGGTTGTCCCGCCTGGGTTCGAACCAGGACTAAGGGTATCAAAAACCCCTGTGCGGCCACTACACCACGGGACAATGTCGTTGCATATTATATCAAACTTTGTCGGGCGTTGCCTTATCGACGATCGCGCAGATGCAGCAGTCGGACCAGACGTTCTCCGCCGTCTCAATCATGTCGATGATCGTGTAGATCGGGAGAATGACGCCGAGGATCATGAGATTGCCGCCGACGCCCGCCATGAGAGAGAGCGTGAGGAAGTAGCATCCCATCGGCACACCCGCGTTGCCGAGCGCGCAAATGACCGCGACGACCGCCCAGACGAGCATCGTCGGGAGGGTCAGCGCGATGCCGCATTCCGGCGAGTTCTGGATCACGAAGAGCGAAGTGACGCAGATGAACGCCGCGCAACCGTTCATGTTGATCGTGCAGCACAAGGGCAGGATGAAGCGCGCAACCCACGGTTTCGCCTTCATGTTCGACTCCGCCGTTGCGACGGTGACCGGCAACGTCGCCGCCGAGCTCTTGGTGAAGAGCGCCATCAGGAGGGCCGGTGCCATCTGGTGCATCACCTTGTAGCCGTTGATGCCGCGGAGGAAGCAGAAGAGCGGCAGGATGACGAAGAACTGGATGGCATTGCCGCCGAGGACCACAAGGACGTACTTGCCGATCGAGCCGATCACGACGCCAGCGGACATCTGCGCGGAGAGCTGCGCGGCAAATGCGACGATGCCGACCGGAAGCGCCCAGATGAGGCCCTTGATCATGCCGAAGAACACCTCCTGCAGTCCGCACAGGCATTTGTGGAGCGCCTTCACGTTCTCGCTCTTCTTCTCGAAGACCGCAATCGTGATGCCGATCGCGGCGGAGATGAAGACGACGGGGAGGACGTTGCCCGTCAGGAACGGATTCACAAGATTGTTCGGAATGGCGTTCAAGATGTGTCCGTAGACCGTGTCCGGCGCCTTCGCCAGCGTGTTCACCGTGTCCTGTGCCGCGGCAGAAACCTTCGCGATCGCATCCGGATCGATCGTGCCCGGCTGAACAATGAGGTAAAGTCCGAGTCCGACCAGCGAGGCGACGAGCGAGGTGAGCACCGTGAACGTGAACGTCTTCACGAAGACCCTGCCCATCGCACGCCCCTCTCCGAGCGACGACATCGCCGTCAGAATCGCCAGCGCCACCGTTGGCACGGCGACGAACTGGAAGCAGCGCGTGTAGGCGGACGCGACAAAGTCCATGAACGAATTGAGCGGTGCCGAACCGATCATGCCGAGCGCGGCACCGACCAGGAGCGCGAGGGTCCAGATGATGGCTTGCTTGAATTTCATGGGACTCCTTAGATGGTAGATGGTAGATTGTAGTTGGTAGACGTTACGAAAGCCGCGTGGTAACAGGCCAGGATTGAAGGCCGCGGAAATTGAGATCGGCGGAGATGCGTTCGGCCGTCGCGGAGTCGGGTGCAAAGCCAAAGACGCAGGAGCCGCTCCCCGACATCGTCACGCCCGTCGCCCCCGCCGTGCGCAACGAGGTGAGCGCATCCGCAATCTCCGGATGCAGCTTCACCGCCGGCGCCTGCAGGTCATTCGACGTCGCGGCGACAATCTGCGCGAAATCACCCGCCTTCATCGCAGCCACCATCGCATCCGTCGGCGACGACGCATCTTTCTCCCGCGCCCGGCACGCCGCATAGACTTCCCGGGTTGAAGAATGCACTCCCGGATTCACCAGAACGAGATTCAAGTCTCCCGTCTTCAGTCTCAAGTCCTGAACCCGCTCTCCTCGGCCTTCCATCAGAACCGCCCCGCCGAGGACGAGCGCGGGGACGTCGCTCCCCACCTGCGCGCCGATTTCGGCAAGTTCCGGCAGCGGCAGCTCGAGTTCCCACAGTTCGTTGAGCGCCCGCAGGACGGCCGCCGCATCGGCGCTCCCGCCGCCCAGTCCGCCGCCCGCCGGAATCCGCTTCGTGACATGAATCGACACCCCGACCTGAGCTCCGAAATCCGATCCCTGAGCTCCAAAATCTGAAATCTGAGATTTGAGATTTGAGATTTGAGATCTCAGCACGCGCGCGGCCTTGACGCAAAGATCGTCGTCATAGCCGGTGTCGCTCGTGATCGATCCGTCCGCAGTCGTCTCAATCTCCAGCGTGTCCGCAAGCGAAATCGGCATCACCACCGAACGCAGCGCGTGATAGCCGTCTGGACGCGTTCCATAGACGTCCAGTGTGAAATTGACCTTGGCGTAGGCCTCAATCTTCATCGTCGTCGTCGACCTCTTCCTCATCGACGTCGTCTTCGTCGCCCAGCGAACCAGCTGCGCCAGACGCACCCTTCATGGCCTGCATCATGGCGAACGACATGCCGACGTTGACGGCCGCGCCAATGCCCTTGACCTCATCCGCCGAAATGCGACAGAGCAACTTAAACGTGTCGCCCTCGCGCCAGGCCACGGACGCCATGCCGCCCTTGCGCTCCTTCGGCAGCTGCGCCAAGAGCGGCTGCACCATCGCGCGCTCTTCTTCGTCCAGCGACGCGATCACCGCCGGAACGATCGCATTCGCAACGGAAACATACGAAAGGAACGAACAGTCAAACGGCTTCTTGGCGGCGGCTTCGGGCAAAGTCGCGGCGAAACGCTCGGACAGCGGAGCGGAACCCGCGTAGCCCTTGATCGCAAACGAAAGATTGAGCGCGCGCGTGCAGGGCTCGAAAGCCAGTTTCTTGTTCGCCGCTTCGGAGTACTCTCCCATCAGACGCTCCATAAAGTCCTTGTCGTCGGTCTTCTTCTGCATCGCCGCCTTGAGTCCGTTTGTCTCGGCACCCTTGAAGTAGTCGATGGCGGACTTGACATCGCCGACAATCCGGAGGTCATCTCCCTTGACCGCGTAGGACAAGAATTTGTCAATATCCACGCCGATATCTTTGATGAGCTTGAAGACCAGCTTCATCTGGTCGTCGACGGTCAGGTTCGAGCGCAGCGTGCCGCCGGGAGCGGTCGCGCGGGCATACACGGCGTCCTTCGCGGCGAACTTGAGGGGATTGGCGCCAAGGGACGTCTTGCCGAACTTCGCAAGCGCGGAATCGGACGCGGCCTTCAGCGAGCCGTTGAAGTCAATGCCGGAATCCGACACCTTCAACGCCCCGACTGCCGCCGTCGCGCCCTTGATCGACTCGCCGAGCGGCTTGAGCCAGTCCGCGGACTTCTCTTCCTTGACGGCCTTGTCAATCGCCTCGGCCAGCGCGTTCAGTCCTTTCTTGTTGACGCGAATGCGGGCGGCGTCACCGCCCATCCGCTTCTGCGCGAGCTCAACGTCGGCGAGCGCAGCCTTGGCGAGCGCGGCAGTCTTGGCCTTCGTCGCCCACTTGCCGTCGGCGCTGAACGCCGTGAACTCGTCGTCATCGACCCGAATGACCCCGTCCTGCTCCTTCGCGTCCTGGTGCAGCTTCAGGAACTTCGCCTTGCCGCCAACGACCGGATAGACGACCGTGAAGGCCATGACCTCATCATTCTCGTTGGTGCAGCCAAGCTTGGCGGCGTCGAGATAGAGTCCGAGCACCACCGAGACCCCGGCGTCAGCGCGCATCGGGCCGAAGTACTTCACGGACGAATTGTTGGCCAGCGCACCGGTGACCACGGACGAGGCCATCGGATTGCCGAGCATATCTCCGAGCTTCGTGCAGGACTTGGCCAGTCCGGTCATGTTGTCGATCTGAATGGTGCCAACCTTCTCCTGCGCCGCGAAAGCGACGACCGAGGTCAGGATGACGAGCGAGCAAACGAGCTTCTTCATGTCGGAGTTCCTTTCCTTCGGATTACTTCTTCAAGTCGCTGATGGCCGCATTGACGTTCGCGAAAAGCTTCGCGAGCTTGGCCTTCGGAATCGTCGAGAACGCGAGACGGATGAGTCCCGAGAGGACGATCGCGCCGGTCGAGTACTTCGCGATGAGCTGCTTGCGCACCTTCTCCGCATCGACGCCGATCGGCTTCACGCACATGAAGTAGCCGGAGTTGAACGGCATCGCCTCGAAGTTCTTCGCGTACTCGGGGTGCGCCTTCAGGATCTTGCGGATCTCCAGATAGCGCGCCTTGAGGACGGCGTACTTCTCCTTCTTCTGCTTCGCGTAGCCCTTGTCGGCGAATGCCGCGATCGCGAGGTGCTGGCCGATCGACGACGAGTTGGAGATGCAGCTGCGGACATTGCCCGCCGCCTTCGCCTCGAGCGCCTTCAACTGCTCGTCCGTCGCGCCCTTGAATGCAAAGGAGATGAAGCCGACGCGGAGGCCCCACACGTAGTCTTCCTTCGTCGTGCCGTCCAGCTTGACGGCAAGGACGTTCTTGTCCAGCGTCGCGAACTCGGCGAACAGCGACTCGCCGTGAATGCCCTTCTCGTAGACCAGCCCGAAATAGGCGTCGTCGCAGACGATCACGATCTTCTTGCCGGCCTTCGCGGCGGCCTTCACCGCTGCAACGATCTTCTTCGCGTCCTCAATCGTCGCGGTATAGCCCGTCGGATTGTTCGGGAAGTTGAGAATCAGAATCTTCTTCTGACCGGGCGCAAGGAGCGCCTTCTTCATCGCCTCGGCGTCAAAGGCGCCCTTCTTGAAGGTGTTGAAATGCCGCACCTTGCAGCCGACCGCGTCCTGGAAGATGAGCTCGTAGTTGTCCCAGAAGAGATCGGGGCAGACCAGCTCGTCCGCCGTGTCCGCAAACAGCTCCGCGACGATGCGGATGCCGTGGGTGAGGGCGTTGGTGACGACCGGGTTCGAGAACTTGACGCCCTTCAGGGACGGATTCTTCTTGAACTCCATTTCCTTCCACTGTTCGCGGAGCTTGGGGAGACCGAAGCTGCCGGCGTAGAGAAACGCCTTCTTGTCGAGCTTGAGGTTGTCCCCGAAGCACTTCATCACGAGCGGCGAGCCATCCTCTTCGAACGCCATGCCGATCGTCGCGTTGATCTCACAACCCTTGGCCTCGCCACTTTGCCCGAGGATGCCGCCGTAGGGGAAGTACATCCGCTTGCCTGCTTTGGAGAGAAACTCCGCCGCGGAGCCAAGCGCCTTGTTGAGTCCGATAGCCAGTTTGTTCATTTTGATCGTCCGTTTAAAGAAAAGACTAGTCGCCCGACAGCAACGCTTCCAGATTGTCGTTCAGCTTCGCGCGCAGCCTCTTCAATTGCAAATAATCGATTCGGTTCTTGTAAAGCTCCCTCAAGAGCGTCTCGTTCAAGTACACGATGTTCGCCGCATAGGCTGACGAGACGAAGTCGGCCTCATCCGTCGCCTGCTGCTGCAGTTCGGGCAACTTGGACAGCAGCTTCTTCAGCAGACGGCTGTCGCCGGACAAGTTGGGATACTTGTCGCCGAAACAGAGGAAACCGCCGGACCGGAGCGTCCGGTCGACATCCGTCCTCATCTGGTTGATCCGCTTCACCAGGGCCTTCGTCTCCTCATTGGGGACAAAGTCTCCCTCCAGCACATAGGAAACAGTTGCACGCGGTTTCGGCGCGGGCTTGTGAACCACCTTCGGCTTCGGCGTGGAACGGGCGACCGCCGGCTTCTTCTTCACGTCATTTTCATCCGAATCATCCTCAAAGAGATCATCCAGCGAATTGACGTCCGCCGCCGCCGCCTCGACCGGCTGCGTTTCGCTCGTCGCCTCCGCTTCGGCTTCCGGCTCCGCCGATTCGGAAACAGCCACCGATTCCGGCTCTGTCGTGACGGTCTTCACGCCGGGCTGCGTCTTCAAAAACTCGTTCCAGTCGACTATCTGCCCGGTCACGGGCGTCGAATTGATGCGAATGCCCGTTCCCCAGCGCTCCACGACATACGGCGGCGGCAGATACTTGCCGTTAATGAAAACCAGACCCTTGGAAAACAACTTCCCGCGCGTGACGCCCAGCGCCCTCGCGCTCGCCTTCGGAATCGGCTGAAAGGCCATCACCGCCGTCGCCATCATCGCCACAACGACAAACACAATTCCCTTCATTCTCCTACCAAATCCCTTCACTTCTACGTTTTCACCTTTCACTTCTCACCATCAACTTTTCACCGTCAACTTTTCCTTTTTACCGTTAAAAAGATCCCACGTTGCCGTAACACAGAACCTCCGGAACCCGTCGTTCCAAATGCGGGGCTTACGCCCCATATTCAAATGTCGGTCGAAGAAATATCTGCTGAATCCGCGTGCAACCCAGGACCCACGCTCCAGAAATCAACTCTCCCTCACTTCGATGCCGGCGGTCGCCTTGAGGGCGTCGACGATCCGCTGGAATGTCTTGCCGACCTCGTCATCGGTCAGCGTCTTCTCCGCACTGCGGAACTCGAGCGCGTACGCGCGCGAATCCTTGAAGATGTCGAAGATCTCGACCTTCACGAGCTCCTTGCCGCCGTTCTTGCGGATGACGCTCTCGATCGTCGCGTTCGTGACGTCCTTCGCGACCTTGAGCGCAATGTCGCGCTTGACGGACGGGAACTGCGGAACGGCCGAGACCTTCCCGACGGCTCCGACGTTCTTGAGGAGCGCCTTCAGCTCCAGCTCGCAAAGCGCCATCTGCGTCGTCAGGCGGAACGGATGGCGAAGCTTCGCCGACACCGCGCCGAGGACGCCGATCTGACGTCCGTTCAGCTTGACCGCCAGCGCCGCGCCCTTCGCAAAGGCCGGGAAATCGACGGACGCAAACTCGACCTTGCCGGCATGCAGCCGCTGGACGAGCTCCTCGACCATGCCCTTCATCCACAGGACCGCCTCCTCCTCGGTGACGGACGCCCGACGCCGCAGCGCCTCGCGTCCGACCGGACCGACGAAGCCGAGCGAGAGCATGTCCTTTTCGGTCGGCTGGACCTTCGCGGGCATGTCGCCCTTCGCGGGAATCGTCACCTTGCCGAAGACCTTGCCGGTTTCGAAGAGCATCGTCGTCTCGAGCTGATGCGAGGCGTTGCGTCCCAAGGCCCCGTACAACTGCGGCAGCAGCGAGTTGCGCATGACACCGTACTCGGCCGAGACCGGATCCGGAATCGCGAGCCGAGCCGCCTTCGTCTCCTCGCGGGAGTCGAAGTCGTTGAGCTCCTTTTCGGACAGGAACGAATAGCTCATCGCCTCTGTGAAGCCGAGACCCGTGCAGATCTCACGCAGCTTGCACTTCGCGCGGAACGGCGCGTCGCTGAGCGGAGAAACGCTCGGAGCGGACGGCATCGTGTCCGGAATGTTGTCAAGGCCGTAGAGACGCGCAATCTCCTCGACGAGGTCCGCCTCCATGGAGAGATCCCAGCGCCAGGACGGAATCGCGAACTCGACCTCCTCGGAGGCCGCGAAATGGTCGTGCTTCTTCACCGTGCGCAGTCCGATCGACTCCAGCAGATACACCATCGCGTCGTTGCCGATGTTGATGCCGATCAGCTTGCGCGCACGCTCGAAGTTGAGCGTCACCGGCGCGTTGTACTGGTAAACGACGCCGGGAATCGCATTGAACGGCTCTGCCGGACCGACCACCGCGCGGTTGTCGACGTTGACGTAGCCCTTCGCGATCTTCGCGTTGCCGTACTTCTGCAGGAGGTGCGCCGCCCGCTTTGAGGCGAAGTTGGCGACCGCCTTGTTGACGCCGCGGATGTAGCGGTAGCTCGATTCGCTCGAGACACCCAGCTTCGTCGACGTGTCCTTGACCGTCGCCGGCTCGAACAAAGCAGACTCTAGCATGACGGTCTTCGTATCAGCCGCGATTTCCGACTCCTCGCCGCCCATGACGCCCGCGATGCAGTTCGGCTTCTCGGTGTCGCAGATGCAGAGCATCGACGGATCGAGCTTGCGCAGGACGCCGTCCAGCGTCTTCATCGTCTCGCCGTCTTTCGCGCAGCGGACGACCACCGTGCGGTCCTTCAGCTTCGTATGGTCGAAGGCGTGCATCGGCGCGCCGAGCTCCATCAAAACGTAGTTCGTGACGTCCACCACAAGCCCGAGCGAACGAACGCCGCACAGCTCCAGGCGCTTCGCGATGAGCGCCGGAGAGGGTCCGTCCTGAACCTCAGTGACGACGCGCGCCGTGTACCGGAGGCACTTCGCCGGATCCTCGACGACGACCTTCACCTCGTCGTTGACGTCGACGTCGCACTCCGTGAAGTCGACGGACGGCAGCGTCACCGGACGATGCAGAATCGCGCCGAACTCGCGCGCAAGGCCCAAGACCGACAGGGCGTCGGGACGATTCCACGTCACTTCGATGTCAAAGACCACCTCGGGCTTCTCCAGCTGGGCGACGTCCCTCACGAGCGCACCGACGGGCACGTCGGCCGGATACTCAATGATGCCGTCGTTGCCCTCGCCAATGCAGAGCTCCTTCTCGCTGCAGCACATGCCAAAGCTCTCGACGCCCCTGAGCTTCCCCTTCTTGATCTTCTCGGGGTTGCCGTTCTTGTCTAGAAAGCCCGGAATCGGAGCACCGATCTTCGCGAACGCCGTCTTGATGCCCTGACGCATGTTCGGCGCGCCGCAGACGACCTGAAACGTCTCCTTGCCGTCCGTCACCTTGCAGACGTGCAGGTGGTCGCTGTTCGGATGCGCCTCGCACTCGAGCACCTCCGCGACGACGATGAGATCAGAAAGCGGATTGCCGCCGACCGTCTCGATCGCCTCGACCTGCAGACCCGCACGGGTCAGCTTCTCCGCCAGGTCCTTCGGCTCGATGTCATCGACCTTGACAAACTCATTCAGCCACGACAGGGGCAGTCTCATCTTTCACCTCCTCAACCTTCTCAACAGGCTCAACCGGTCTCACTTCTTCGGCTTTCGCCTTCTCTTCGCCTACACCCACACCTTCAGCCTTCGCCTCGGCGGCCTTGCCGCCGCGCTTCTTCCACTGCGGACCGTACTTCGGGAACTTCTCGACGGCCGAGAAGACGCCGTTCGTGAACGCGACGACGTGTCCCGTCGTCACGAGCCATTCGATGTGCTTCTCGAAGTCCGGAACGTCCTGCGGAAACTCGCTCTTGTCGCAGCACGGATGCTCGGCAACGAACTTCGCGGCCTGCGCGAGCTCGGGAATCGCGTGCTCGGCGTCGAACTCCTTGTACTCGACGTTGGTGACGAACTCCTGTCCGCGCGCATCGTTGGCGCGGAAAAACTTGAGCTTGCGGTGATGGAACGCGCCCCGCAGCGCGAAGCACATGTTGTACGGCGCGCGGCGCTCGGCCTGCAGCGCATCGTTCGCCGCCCACTGGAGCGGCTTCACCGGACTCTTCATCGCGACTTCCGCGGTAATCATCAGGTTCTTCGGCGTGCCGAGCAGCGACGGCAGGACGTTACGCTTGAACTCGCCCTCGGCCTGCTCGCGCGTCAGCGCCTGTGCACCCTCCTGATCGGCCGTGCCCTTCGCGAAGAACATCGTCTTCTTCGTCGCGCTCTTGCGCCACTCCTCGATCGTGTCGGCGTCACGCACCATCTCGATGTGCGCGCGGTACTGCACCTCGGACATGTCCGGATACTTCGTGCGGATCATCTCCTTCACGACCGCGTTGAACTCGTGGATGTTCGGCGGCCCGAGCAAGACGCCCGAAAGCCCGCACTTCGCGACGCAGTTGAAGTTGCCCTTCGGCGGCTCGACCTCGATCTCCTTGGAGTCGTAGTAATCCGCCAAGTGCGCGCTCACGACGTGCTCAATGACGTCCTCTTCCTTCGTGGACGCGAATCCGCACGCCTTGCACTGGAAGAAAGCGGTGGAGGTGGAAGGTGTAGGCGTAGAATGTACGGGCGTATTCTTCTTCGGCGTGATCTTCAGCAAGACCGACGAGGGATTGTCGAGGAAGAAGTACGCGAGATCCTTCAGCTTATAGGCATGCGCATCGCTCTGCAGCTTGCGGATGATGGTGCCGAGCGCCTTCGTCTCCGGCAGCACCTTCACCTCGACGTCGAGCGGCTTCGGACGATCCTCAAACCGCGGACGGCGGTCAAATGGCTTCCCGCCAGAGGGCTTCTTGTCGCCAAACGGCTTCTTCGGGCCAAAGGGTTTGCGCTCGCCAAACGGCTTCTTATCCCCGAAAGTCCGCTTCTGATCCCTGATTCCTGATCCCTGATCCCTAAAACCCGATCCCTGATCCCTTACCTTCCCCACGTTCACCCCAGCCTCCTTCTTCGCCCAGGCGGGCGTGAAGTCGATGGATCCGAGATCGAGGATGCTGCCGTTCGCTTCGCTCATGATGAAACTTCCTGCTTTCAGATTTTCCACTCTTCGAGCTTGTCCTTCTGCTCGACGGGCTTGGAATAGACGTCGGACTCGTCCGGCGGCGGCGCCTTCGGCTCGAGTGCATGCTCAAACTTGGGGAGCTCGCGCTGCGGACATTCGGTCGAGAGGATCGCGGGCCTGCCCGTGCCGGTGACGGCGTTTGCGCCGACCAACGCGGCCGCGGCCGCCTTCTCCTCCTCGCCGGCAGCCTCGCGCGCATCGACTTCGGCCTTCGCCGCCGCGTCGACCTCGGCGGGATGCGAGCCGCGGGCCGGGACTTCCTTCATCAGCGGATCGTCCGGACCGATCACCGTGCACTTCAGGGACTCCTTGATGTACGCCTCGATGTCGGGAATCTGGCAGCTCTCGAACTCGTCCGCAAACGAGATCGCGACGCCCGTCGAGCCCGCGCGGCCCGTGCGGCCGATGCGGTGCACGTAGTCCTCGGCCTCGTAGGGGAAGTCGAAGTTGATGACGTACTCGAGCCCCTTCACGTCGATGCCGCGGCCCGCGACGTCCGTCGCCACCACGACTTTGACCTCACCGTCACGGAACGCGTCCAGCACCTTGAGGCGCTTGTTCTGGTTCACGTCGCCGGAGAGCATCTCGACGGAAATGTGACGCACCTTCAGCGACTCGAACACGTCCTCCGTCGTCGACTTGCGGTTGCAGAAGACGATCGTGCGGGCCTGCGGATGCATCGCGATGTGGTTGTAGAGGACCTTGAACTTGTCCTTCGCCTGGATGACGTAGACGACCTGCTTCACCGTGTCGGTCGCGTTCGTCTCGCTCTCGACCTCGGCCTTGAACGGCTCCTCCATCCAGTTCATCGCCAGGCGCATCACCGTGTCGTCCAGCGTCGCGGAGTAGAGCATTGTCGTCCGCTTGTTCTTGGGCGGCAGATAGCTCATGATGCGGCGGACGTCCGGGATGAAGCCCATGTCCAGCATGCGGTCCGCCTCGTCGATGACGAGCGTGTCGACGTTCGAGAGGTTGATGACGTGGCTCTTCACGAAGTCAAGGAGACGCCCCGGCGTCGCCACGAGGAGGTCGACCGGCCGCGCCAGCACTTCCTTCTTCTGGCGGTCGTAGTCCATGCCGCCGTAGACGGCGAGGAACCGGAGCCCCGAATACTTGCCGATCGCGTCGGCGTCCTTGCAGATCTGGATGACGAGTTCGCGCGTCGGCGCGATGACGAGCGCACGCGGATTGCCGCCTTCCTTCGCGCGGTTCTCCGGCGTGCGGAGATAGCGCGTCAAAATCGCGACGAGAAACGCCGCCGTCTTGCCCGAACCCGTCTGAGCCTTGCCGGCAATGTTCTTGCCCGCAAGCGCCTGCTCGAGACTGAGCGCCTGAATCTCGGTGCAATACTTGAAACCGAGCTCGGCGATGCCGTGCATCACCTCGCCGGGAATGTCAAAGTCATGAAAACGCTTCTTGCCCTCCATCGGCTCGACGACAAACTGGTCCATCGACCACTTCGCATGAGCCTCCTGGCGCGCCTTCAGCTCCTCGGCCGAAATATCGCCACCGGGGCGCATCTCGTTCGCCGCCGTGTTGACCGGCGCCGGACCGCGCCGCCCGCGGTCACGACGATCGCCGCGGCCGTTCCGCGGACCGCGATCGCCCCGCGGCTTCTGGGACTGCTGGGACGACGAACGGCCGTTCTGGGGCTTCTGCCCGCCCTGCCTCTTCTGCTGGCCGTTCTGCTTCTGCTGGCCACCCTGCTGGTCCTTGCCTCCCTTGCCGCCACGCCTGCCCTCCGCAGCCTTGGCGGAGGAGGGGCCCTTGCCGCCGCGGTGGCCGCGCTTGCCCTCGCCCTGCTGTTTGCCGCCCCCCTGCTTGTGCGGAGCGGACTTCTTGCCGGTCAAAGCCGCGACAATCTTCTTCAAAAATCCAAATGCCATGTTAGCTTTTAGCTTTCAGCTGTTAGCGATTAGCCTTTAGTCATAAGCGTTTAGCTGCTAGCAATAAGCGATCTTGGCCGCCAACTGCTAACAGCTAAAAGCTAACAGCTAAAAGCCAAACCAAATTAACGCTTCGAGAACTGGAAGCGCTTGCGAGCGCCCGGCTGACCGGGTTTCTTACGTTCCTTCATGCGGCTGTCGCGCGTCATGCAGCCGGCCTTCTTGAGCGCGGCGCGGGTCGTTTCGTCCGCCGCGACGAGCGCGCGGGCAAGACCGTGACGGATCGCGCCAGCCTGGCCGGAGATGCCGCCGCCCTTCGCAAAGACGACGACGTCGACCTTCTCCATATCATATCCGGAGATGGCGACGGGCTGCTTCAGGTAGTCACGAAGCGCCTCGGACGGAATGTAGGCCTCGAGCGCGACGCCGTTGACCGTCCAGGCACCCTTGCCTTCGACGAGATTGACGCGGGCGGTCGCGGTTTTGCGACGGCCGGTACCAGCGGAAATTGCCTTCTTGGTAGCCATTTTCTAAATCCTCCCTTAGAGCTTGATTTCGACCGGCTTCTGCGCGGCGTGATCGTGTTCGGCACCGGCGAAGACTTTCAGGCGCGTCATCATCTTGCGCGCGATGTTGTTCTTCGGGAGCATGCCCCAGACCGCTTCCTTGATCATACGGTCGGGATGCGACGCGCGCATCTCGGACGCCGTGAAGATCTTGTGCCCGTCGCGCCAGCCAGAGTAGCGCTCGTAGGTCTTGAGCTCTTCGCGATTGCCCGTGAGCTTGACCTGAGCGGCGTTCGTGACGATCACGAAAGCGCCCGCATCAACGGAGGGATCGTACGTCGGCAGATCCTTCGCACGGAGTTTGTTGGCAACGACGACGGCGAGACGGCCCAGCACCTGGTCCTTCGCGTCAATGAGGAACCACGGACGGTTCTCGCCCGGATTCGGAGCATGATAGCTCTTCTGCATCTTCTTTTTTCTCTTTCTTTTATGCGGATTTGTGCCCCTTGTCCAGGGTTTTGTCCGCGGTTGACTGGTCGCCACCGGTTAGACCCCGATGACGAAAGAGCTGATATTATAGCAAAAATGACGGTGAACGTGCAAGTAGGCTGAAGGAGCCACCCTTATCCCGGGTTTTCAAGGATAATTTATCCCGGATTTTCACAAAACCCTTGAAAACATTGGACGAAAAATATTTTCGGCCCGTCCCAAATGCACTTCGGACTTTTTTCTGGCGAAGACCTAACCCGACTTTCTACGTTCGCCTTGACGGCGAACTTTTTTCGCGGCGAAACGCC
>JAEDMC010000060.1 GCA_016303225.1 Kiritimatiellia bacterium | reverse complement strand
TCTACATCTTCGGCGAGACCATGAAGTGGGTCAAGAAGATGGGCAAGGAGAACCTTTTCAAGCTCAATGCCGAGAAGGCGCAGAAGATCTACGACGTCATCGACGGGTCGGAGTTCTGGACGGGCACGGCGCTCAAGGAGTTCCGCTCCAACATGAACGTCACCTGGCGCATCAAGGGCGGCGACGAGGCGCTCGAGAAGCTCTTCATCGACGAGGCCAAGAAGCTGGGCATGAGCTCGCTGAAGGGCCATCGTTCGGTGGGCGGTCTCCGCGCCTCGATCTACAACGCGTTCCCGATGGAAGGCGTTGATGCGCTCGTCGCGTTCATGAAGGACTTCGAGAAGAGGAATGGCTAATAATGAATATTGTCATCTTGCTGGGTGCCCCGGGTTCGGGTAAGGGTACGATCGCCGGGCGTCTCGCGTCCGAGGATGCAAACCTTAAGCACGTTTCGTCGGGCGATCTCCTTCGCGGCGCCGTCGCGAAGGGGACTCCGGCTGGTCAGGCGGCGAAGGCCGCCATGGAGGCCGGGCAGCTCGTTGCCGATGAGATCATCGCTGAGATGATCAAGGATGTCATCGCCGAGACGCAAGGCGACGTCACCATGCTCCTCGATGGCTTCCCGCGCAACGTGAAGCAGGCCGAGGTCCTGGAGGCGATCAATGCGCCGATCAAGTCCGCCGTCCTCGTGGACGTCCCGGACGAGATCATTGCCGACCGCATCGCCGGCCGCCGCACCTGCCCGAAGTGCAAGGCGGGCTATCACGTGAAGGCGCTGCCGCCGAAGGTCGAAGGCATCTGCGACAAGTGCGGTACGGCGCTGACGATCCGCAAGGACGACAATCCCGACACCGTCAAGGACCGTCTTGTCGTCTATCACCGCGAGACCGAGCCGCTGATCAAGTTCTACGAGGCGAAGGGCCTCCTCCGCAAGATCGACGGCAACCAGGGTCCCGAGAAGAACGCCGCGGCGTTCAAGGCGGCGATGTAAACTGTCAGACGACCTTGATGCGGCGGCGGCAGCGGATGAGGTTCGGCTCGTTCAGGTAGCGGCCCTGGATGTCCATCCAGTGGTCGCCGCGGGCGAGCGAACCTTCCAGCGTGCAGTCGGTATGGGAGAACGCTGAGTTGACGATTGTCGCGACGGCGATCTTTTCGCCTGAGTCATCCTCGAGCCAGACGCCTTCGTCCGGTTGCGACGGATGGACGGGCGGGATGAACCCCGTGACCGTGAACTGGCGCGGACCTTCGGCGACGAGCTGGTCCCAGACTTCATAGGGGGCTCGCTGCAGGGTGCCGCCCAAGTACCAGCGCGTGTCTTCTGTCACGTTGACTGGTTTCAGCGCCTTGACGGAGGCCTTGAGCTCCTTGCCGGGAATGAGGCAGACGCTGATCGCGTTCCTCTTCTCGTCGAACGGTGCGTTCGCGCCCTGGAATCCGCCGAGTAGCTTCAATTCAACGGCGAACGACCCGAAGTTGAGCCGGTGTCCGTAGGAGATCTTCCGGGCGATGAACTCGCCGAGCGCGTTGAGATAGCGGTCCGTGCGGGAACGGTCCTCGCCACAGTACTCGGCGAATTGCTGTCGGGTCTCCTTTTCTGGCAACACGGCGTTGTGCTGAAGGTGCCCTTGGTAGCAGGTCTTGCCAGCGGTGAGGCCGTTATGGCTCCGCGTGGTGGTGAATTCGATTTCGCGGTATGGCTTCATGATTCTCTCCTTATGAACGATTGATTCGGTTATCCGAGGCAACGAAGTCGGCTATCCGTCCAAGATGAGTCGGGTATCCGTCTCGCTTAAGTCGGATATCCGTCTCGCCCGAGTTGGATATCCTACTCGGACAACTCGGATATCCGGCTTTTGCAACTCGGATATCCGTCTCGAAGTGCCGCGCACGGGAGGTCGGTTGATCCCCGTGCGAGACCCAACGAGACGAAACGCGGGTCGATTGGACGGTATTGCGGACTATTGCCATGGGTCTTTGCTTTTTCTTTCGTTTAGCTTGGTTCGTCGTTTCCCATTCATTTCCCGTTCGTTTCCCCTTGGTTTCACGTTTACTTGTGAAGCGAAGGGGAAGTCAACGGGAACTCATGGGGAAACCGATTCCTCGTTATGCGGCTTTTTTAAGGGTGTAGAGCGTTTTCCTTCGAGATAGCGTTTCTTCCTCAATCATGTCGCTCATATGGAGCGTGAGGGCGATTCGCTGGAAGGTTGTCGCATCAATGTGCATCTTCTTGAGAAGCGTTGCGCGGTCGAGCTGTCCTCCGGCCTTGGCGAGGAGTCCGACGAAGCGCTTCTTCAGCCGGTCGAACTGTCCCTCGGCGAGGTTGAACTGCGATTCGTAGAGCATCTTCTTCGTGACGTGGGTCGCGAATGCCGCGGCCCAGCGGACGGCTTCGGCGGACATCAGCGGCGCTTCGGGGTTCTCCGAGACTGCGTAGAGGGCGGCGAGCTTGACGGCCTTCTCGTAGAGACGGCAGTAGAGCGCTGCGGCGGTCTCGAGATCGGACTCGAAGAGGCGGCGTGAGATCTCGTCCGCGTTGAACCGGAGCTCGCGCAGCTTCTCCTTCGCCTCGGACGACTCGGCGATGACGACGGGAACGAGTACGCCCGTTTCGTTGAAGGCCTTCTCGCGGGCGGCCATCTTCGTCGCGGTCTCGACGAGCGAGCGCGGCAGTTCCGCCGCGGACATCTCGCCGAGGGGCTGGAAGTCGTCCGTCTCGATGAAGAGACAGCGTCCGAGGAGTCCGTTTTCGAGCGCCTTGCGGTTGAGGGCCCCGTACACGAACTTCGGGATGCCGGTCGCGAAGAGCGTGAGGTGCGGGAGATGGATGATGGTCGGGCGCTTCTGCCCGGCGCTGAGGCGCATGGCGTGTCCGCTCCTCGATTCGGAGAAGAAGCGGAGCACCATCTCGTTCATGCGCGAGGCGCGGGAGTCTCCGCCGCGGAGGGCCGTGAGGAGGGCGTCCGCCTCGTCCGTCTGGAGGAGGAGCGAAGGGGACGCGGCGACGGCGTCCTCGAGTCCCTCGCCGGACGCGATGGAGTCCGGCACCGAGTCGAGGATGCCGACGGCGGCGGCGAGCTCCTTGTTGATGACGCGCGGCTCGTCCTTGCCCATGCCGGTCGGGGCGAGCGCGGCGAGGTAGAGGTTCGTGTGGGAGCCGCGCTCGTCGACATAGCTCCGGCCCGTGAGGTGGGCGAGCATGGCGAGGGCGCCTGCGAAGGCGAGCGGCTCGTTCGGACGCGGCGCGACCGCGAGGGTGTGGTTCTTGAGCTCGTTGACGAATCCGGGCACGCTGAGAAGCTCGTGGCTCATCGGT
The DNA here is from genome assembly GCA_016303225.1 of Kiritimatiellia bacterium. Classification (GTDB taxonomy): domain Bacteria; phylum Verrucomicrobiota; class Kiritimatiellia; order RFP12; family UBA1067; genus UBA1067. The sequence goes on along the minus strand of JAEDMC010000060.1, from coordinate 11,205 downwards.
CCGGGGTCCCTGAAGTCCAGGGCGTTGTTTTCTGCGTTCATGGATTACTCCTTTTAGCGTTTGACTTGGAGACGCACCGTGCATCTCCTTACACCCTATCGCGTCAGGCGCATCGGCTTTGCAGCATTGCGGGCGAAAACCACAACGCTAATCACGCGCATTTGCCGCAAACTGCGGCAAAACTGGAGTTAGCCTTTTATCCACAATCGTGGATGTTGTGGTTTTGTTGTGGGAATCGACAAGTCTAAAGATTGAAGTCTTTGCGCCGTCGGCCTTTTGTTTTTAGCCATCTGCCCACGCGACCGAGTTCCGCGTCACTTACCCGACGCCCAAAGTGGTATAAAAAGTAGCATAAAAAGCTTACTTCTGGAGGCGACGGTTTTTTCAAATACCCCCTTGTCGGCGAACGGAGAATATGAGATAATACAAGCATCTCGACCGCCCCGCCTCTCCGTCGTAAGACGTGACGCGCATATTCGGCGGCCTTTTCTCTTTATGGGGCAGAAGACGACATTTTGCAAGCCATTCCTCGAATTGAGGGATTTGATCGCGCTCTTGCGGGCGCGAGGTTTGGATGTCGATGTTTCGAATGCAGATGCTGAAAAGTATCTTTCGACTGTCAACTACTATCGGTTTACCGGCTATGCCGTAGCGTTTCAGTCTGACCGTGAGCATTTCAAGAAGGATGCACGGTTCTCGGACATTCAAGCGATCTATGCATACGACAGGAGGTTGCGGGAATTGGTCTTTACGGCAGCCGAAGCCGTAGAGCTGACATTCCGCTCCATACTGGCGCGTTCCTTTACCCGCAAGTTCGGCCCGCTTGGTTATCTTGATGCGGCGAATTTCCCCGATCCGGTGGCTCATGCCGAAAGCGTCAAGTGGATGCAAAGGGAGTTTGCCCGGTCAGATGAGCTTTGCGCACGGCATTTCAAGGCGAATTATGACGATCCGCCGCTCTGGGCCTTGGTCGAGGTCGTTTCCTTTGGGTCGCTTGTTAGGTTCTACAAGAACTTCACCAAGCAAGATCAGAATGACATTTCGACGTGCTATGCCTTGCGCGGCGATTCGTTGGCGAGCTATCTCCACCACATTTCGGTCATTCGCAACATGTGTGCGCATCACGCACGACTTTACGACCATCGGTTTTCCTACGCCTTTCGTCCGATCCGCGAATGGAAGAAGCTGAACGTTCAGGACACGAGTGCCTTGTTCTATCAGTGTGCCTTGCTCTATCGGCTTTTGAAACCAACTGCGGCGTCTTGCTTTGACAGGGACGCTTGGAAGAAAACCATCTGTGACTATTTGCAGAAGATCCCCGTCTGCGCGGCAAACGATCCGCATTATCGCGCCGCAATCCCAGCCGATCCGTTCGCTTCGCCCCTGTGGGTTTGAAAATCAAAAGTGACGAGGATTGCACCCCGTCACTTAAGGCGAAGAACTTTCTCCGCTTCACGAAGATCCCTACCATTCGGAAGATCCCTACCATTCGGTCGAGATCGGCCCATATTGTACTATAATCAGTCCGCGACGCGCAATGGCGAATTTTGCGTTTACCTTTACAATCCGCGCAATGTAATCAAGTCCGATTTTCCTCAAGCCAACATTACATGGAAGCCAACATTATGGTATAATACGAGCAAATGCGCGAGAGGAGGACGAAATGAGCTATTCATGTGTGATGAATGAGGGTGATGTGCAGACGCTGCGCATTCCGAGCGAATTTAGGCTCAATTCTGTTCACGTTGTGATTGAGTCCACCGGAGATGGAATCTTGGTGAGACCTGTCGGGAGCAAGATGTCCGTTTCTGATTTGTTCGGTATGATTGACGATGCCCGTCGGCTGGAGGGTGATTTGGAGATTGATCGCTCGTCCAATGTTCCGTCCACGCCGCAGGAGATCTTCTGATGGGCAGGCGGTTGATGCTCGACACCGACATATTCAGTTATTGTGACAAACAACACCTCGCACTTCTCAAAGGTGCCGGGATTGAAGATCGAGAACTGGATTTCGGAAGGAGCCGAATTGAAAGGAACGAACCGAAAGTAAATTGAAAGAACCATACCCGGTCGTAGCATCAGAAACGGCCGGCTTCTCCACGGGGCAACCCGGAGCGGGAGATGTGCGGGGTGCGCAAGCTAACCCGTGCAGCGTACGCGATATCAGCGTATGACGCTTTCTGAGAAACTTCGCCAAAGTAAATTAGGAAGCGGAATACGATGGTCGCGCTACGTGGAGCAATCCATGTGGCGTGTTTCATCATTCATGTTTTAATACAGGGCGTTTGGCGATGCCTCTCAGAAGACGTGGATGTCATGGAACACGCCACTCTTCTTTTCTGCGCGAGGAATTGTGGCGAACAAAGAGCGCAGAAGGAGGATGTTGAAAATGAGTGATGGCAAGGTTGATATGACGATTACGATTAATGGTCGTAAAGTTAATTGTGAGCCATTGGCGCAAGAGGTTTTGAAGAGAGAGTGGATGACTCGTCAAGAAATGCGTGAATGGATTTGGAAGCATGTGAAAGAATTTGAAGGGCTCCCTGAAGTCATAGATGACGAGAGTAAAGAGTGGTCGGAAGATGACATTTCTGGATTTAGTCCTTCGGCTGGAAAGCGCAAACCGCTTACACAAGAGGATATGGATGGAATCGCTGACATGATCATTGATTCATTGGTTAGGGGCAACGTTTTGTGTCAAGACGAAGATAGCGGCAAGTATGCCGTGACTGGGGCGGCTTCGGACTATTTGAAGTAAAGGAGAAAGCATAATGAAAAAGCTAATTCTGATTCTCGTATATATTGCGGCTAGTGCAGTATTTGCGTCGGTGACGATAAGCGTCTCAACGAAGACGGTGCAGAAAACGGGTGGTGGTGGGACGATCACCGTCTCGGGAACTGGCGCATGGACGGCTGTTTCCGATTCGGCTTGGATCACAGTCAAGTCGGGCGCGTCTGGCGATGGCGACGGCAAGGTGATGTTCACGGTCGGAGAGAATACGACCGCAGACACCCGTATCGGGCACATCAATATCAACGACAATGTGTACACGATTACGCAATACGGCTATACGGGGACGATTTCGCCGGCATCTGTGACCGTGGATCGTGCTGGTGCGACAGGAACAATCTCCGTGACAGTTGGAGCAGGAATCGAGTGGTCGGCTACGCCGAATGAGGATTGGATCACGGTGTCGCCGACTTCGGGACGGAATGTCGGGCAGGTGACTTACACGGTCGCGACCTATCCGGGAGTTGTTACGCGGAGTGGTTCCATTACCATCGCAGGGCAAACTTTTACTGTAACGCAGAAGGGGGTGGATGTAAGCCTTGAACCGGCGATATTGAAAGTCAATCCTGATGCCGACATTGTGCAGGTTGACATCACCGCCCTTGCCGTGACGAAGTGGACGGTGACGCCGAATGCGGATTGGGTGTCTGTTCTTGATCAGGAACAGGGTTACGGTGACTATGTCCTGTCGCTTGTGGTGAATGCCAATCCGAGCTTTACCAAACGGACGACGACTGTTGCAGTCGGAACGGCTACGCTGACCATTATTCAGGATGGGAAAGCGACGGCTGAACTGGCGATTGATCCTGAGTTAGCGGAAGCTCCCGGAAATGGCGCATATGGGAACGTGGCGGTCTATGCAACACCCGATGCCCCGTGGACGGCGGAATCGCTCACGCCGTGGCTGACGATTTCGCAGGGCAAGGAAGGTGCGGGAAATGGGAATATCAAGTATGTTGTTTCGCCAAATCCAACGTTGGAGGAGCGTGATGGTATTATCCAGGTAACGCCACCTTATAAAAAACCAGAACTGGATTTGTATGCAGGATTGGTGTGTTGGATTCCGAGTTATACGAGTCGTGAAGGCAATGATCCCCGCTGTTTTGTCAGAGTTAGAAATAACTCCGCAATAGAATCTCGGTCACAACTTGAGGATGCTGCCGATTGTATTTTAAAGTTAACAGGAAATGGGAACGTGCGGGTTTCTTCGGCGGAAGGTGCGTTATACGAGCCTTGTGTAGGCGACACATTTGTGGAAATGGTCAGTGTTCCAAGTAATATTTATGTGCCTGACCCAGATGATGACGGACGATTGGAGACACATGTTTACGGGAAGGGATTGCTATCTTTTTGGTGGCGTGCAGACTTGCCAGAAAAGGGTACCTACAACAGAGGGGTTTTGTCGCTCTATGTCGATGGTAAGAAAGTGTCAACAGAGGAGTACAATTCGTGGCACAAAGAAATTGTTGCTATTGAAACGGATGGTGAACACAGTATTCTTTGGGAATGTTCTGGAAAGGTAAATGCTTGCTATGTAGATGGCATAACATGGGAAAGCCAGGAGGGGAGTATTAGAGTTGAAGGGGGGACGTCATGTGTGCTTTATGGTGGAAGATTCCCCGCCAAGGAGAATGATGCCTTTGCGTTTTCAATTTCATTTTCTGTGGACGAGCTCAAACAGGTGAATAGGTTGTTGTCTTTTGCAGGACATAGTTTGTACGTCGGGGCGGACGATGTGCTTATGTTTGACAACATGAGGACTGATTTTGTTGTTTCAGAACGCAATGCGTACTATACGGTTTTATTGCAGCAAGGGATTGGTGGGGATGTCTCTCTTTATGCAGGGAATGCAGATACAGAACTTGAAAAGGTTCTTGAGTGCAAGAGTGATTCGTTGATGAAATTTGAGGGCAATGAAGAGTTGTCTGACTTTGTGGTCTTGGGATATTGCACGGTTCCGAACTCGGGATATTTGACGGGAGGAAATTTTAGAAACTTTAGATTTTGGGTTCGGGCATTAAATGAAGTTGAGTCTATTTTGGTTGATTCAGTGATTGGACATGAAACGAGTTTCTCCTCGCCCAAACATGAGATTCCTGATGTCGCATGGGACTTCTTTCCTTTGGATGGGAATATGTTTTGTTGTTCGTCATGTTCTAATGTGCCGCATATTGTTGATGGGGCGAGCGCCATTACAGCTGTTTCAAAGGATCGCTATGGTATCGAATCGCACTCGTTGAGCGGAGTCCCCCAAGGGGTAATTGCGTTCAATAACATTCGTACTTTGTTTTCAAAAGGTGAGGCTGATGCTACATATTCTTTTTGGTTTTGCGTTGAGGACGTGAAGAATCCTCACGAACTGTTCGAGAGGTTTTGGACGGGATTGAGGAGGGAAGCAAAATCAGATGTCCGCGTAGGGGTTTCGATTGGTCAGGGTGGAAGTGTCGTGCTCAACAATAATGAAACGTTGTATGAATTTAATAACGCAAAGATACTTCCAAAATTTTGGTATATGCTGACATTAAGTGGTCTGGCAGGAAAGGAACTTCGGGTGTATCTTAACGGTGAAGAAATAGGAAATGTTTCGTCCGAATTGACGCTTGGATATGTGGATTGTACGGAATATGGAAATTGGGGATTAAGATGTACATTAGGCGGCAAGGGTTGCTTGATTGATGATCTAACGATTTATCACGCAGCATTGACAACTGATCATGTTAGTGAACTTTATGAGGCAAACAAGGCCAATGTTCTGTTTCACAAAGTAACACAGGGTGTTCAGAGTGCTCAGTTGGGTGAGACGGCAAAATTGATTCCGCCCGAAGGAGGGAATTGTTCAGTACAATTGACGATTGCCCAAAGTGTAAATTGGAAGGCAATTGAGAATTGCGACTGGTTGCATGTGACGTCCGATACGGAAGGGGCGGGATCGTCGCTCGTCACATACACGGTCGATGCCAATCCGTATGTGACCGCCCGCACGGGGACGATGACGATTGCCGGTGTCACCCTGACTATCGAGCAGATCGGGCTGGAGGCGGAGGTGGAATGCGATAAGACGTTCTTCGACAGCGTGGAAAGCGACATGGGCTTCATCAATGTTTATACCGAGGCGAACGGAATCTGGACGGCGGTCAGCAACGATGACTGGATTACGATCGATCCTGACACCGAGGAGGGGAACGGCGCGGGGGCGTGCTGGTTCTACATTGATGACTATTCGCTGACCACGCAATCGCGCACGGGGTCGATCACCATTGCCGGAAAGACGGTCTATATCACGCAGAGCGGCTACAAGCTCAGCATCGAGCCTGCCGTGGCCGAAGTCGGGAGCAATGCCGGGGCGGGGCAGATCGGCGTCGCCGCGTCCATCGACCAGGTCTGGGATGTGCTGACGGATTGCGACTGGATTCAGATCGTGTCTGGTCGGAACGGAATCGGCAACGGCACGGTGCAGTACCAGTTCATGGACAACACGACGGGTGAGACGCGCACGGGCACCATCATCATCGGCGGTCAGAAGTACACGCTCACCCAGCGGACGACGCTGCCAGTCAATGCACAGGTCGTCGGCAACGGCTTGGTCACGGGTACGGGCAACTACAATCAGGGAAGCAAGGCGACGTTGCGGGCGATTCCGGCGACCGGGCAGGTCTTCTCGCATTGGAGCGGGGATGCCGTCGGCAACGACGATTCGGTGGTGATCACGGTTGATATCGAAAAGAATGTGACGGCGACATTCATTCCCGAAGCTGTTGCGCAGAAACTCGCGGAGCAGAAGGCCGCGCAGGGTGGTTTTTACACCCGCGACCAAATCCATGCGCTGGAGGTGGGCAATCTCGTCTTTGATGTCGATGCGTCGGGAACGGCGCGGGTCGGCGTCCAGCTGATGGAGACGAGCGATCTGTCCGATCCGAATAGCTGGAAGCCTGCGACGTTGAGCGCCAATCCAGACGTCGGTGCTGATGGCACGGTTGGCATGAAGGTTAAGGCGGAAGGCAACGCCAAGTTCTTCAAGATTGTGGTGCCGGAGCAGTAGCAGGGGGCGTCTTCAAATGATGGTGCCAGGAGGTAAATCGATGAACAGAAAAGTCAAGACGATGGCGGTTGCCGCGGTTGCGGCGTTTGCGGTTCTTGCCGGATGGGGCGAGAACTACCAGATGGTGATGGCGGATTTGCCGGAGGGCAGTCCGCAACGGCTCTACTTCACCGTCAACTTCGAGACGGGAGAGTTGTTCGCCGGGTTGCAAAGTGGCGAGGGCGAGGTCACCAAGGATGGCGCATTGCGGATTCCGTGTAAATGGGCGGTGTGAGAGGATACATTCAGGACAAAATAAGCGAAAGAGGCGAGGGATGAAGAAGGTAATCATTTTAGTTGGCTTCCTGTTGGTTTCGCGTTGCGCCTTTGCGATACTTGCACACCTTGTGGTTGTGCCGACTTATGTCGTGACGGTTTGCGCGGCGAAATGTAGCATGGAGGAGAATCCGCCACAAGGAAGTGTTCGGGCAGACAAGCATCTTGGATGGGCGGCGCGGGAGGGACTGGCGTTTTCTCGCATCCTTACAGCGCCATTGAATATCCTTCTTGCGCCTTGCGGAATGACTCAGGCGAACGTGTCAACGGAAGAGCGCACGGGTTTCGATAAGTTTGCGGCCGAACCGGTCGTGTTCGTTGCCTCCGTCTGTTATGGTGCGGTTGGGACTGTCGATGAGATTCTTGTCGGTACGTTCGAGGTATTGACCACGATGAAGGTCAAACAGGTCTATTACCCTTGGGAGACCTATCGAGTTTCTTCGGATGCGATGAGGGGCCGGCTTGTGCCGAACAAGGACTCACAAAAGGCACAGGAGGGTGCTTCTAAGTGATGAGCGTCCGCATCGGTGAGTAGTCCAGACTGTCTGCATGAGAAAGGCGAATGATGATTCGAGCAATAGGTGTCGCATTCCGCTTGGCTTTCGTTTCGGGGGTGTTGCGTGATTGATGCGTTCACGTATGAGCCGACATTTGAGGTGCGGGAGGGGAGCGAGAAGGATGTAGATGATCTTGCGGCGCATTTCGAGGGCGGAATCTACGGCGAGGACGAGAACGGCAACTGGATCGTCGGCTACGGCGTGAGCGGGTCGGCGAACATCGTCGTCACGCCCGATCATGTCGAATTCGGCAGCGTCAGGAACTCGCCGGGGGTTAGGGACGGAACGGGAGAATTGGCGAAGTCGCGCTTGTTGCGGGTGATGATGTAGGCGCACCTGGCCTTCTTCGCGGCCGCTGCGGCGACGGCGTCCTCGTAGTCCGTGAACTCAAGGGCGCGAGCGGAAGTCAGGGTCGGTTTGTCGCAGGGAAGGACGGTGAAGTTGTCGAAGATGAAATCAAGGGCGGCGTTTTGCGCTTCGATTCCGCGGCCACGCATCAGGTAGAATGCTGTCGTGACCATGTGAGCGGAGACGAACAGCTGGTTGCCCTTGTCCTCAATGACGTTTTCAGCTTCATCGGCAAAAGGCGCTCGATCCTCAAGGTAGTCGAGAATGACATTCAGATCGACGAGGATTTTCATGCGTACTTCTCCGAGAGGTACTTGAAGCGCATCTCGTCGCGCTCCTTGTCCGCCAGAGAATGGTTGCGTTTGAGAATTCCGCGGTACTTGCGGATGTCGCGGATGCCGCGGCGTTTGGGTGGTTTTGCCGCAACCGCTTCCTGCAGGCGGTTGAGATACCCGAGAAACAGGTCGGTCACGCTCATTTGGCATTGCGAGGCGTATCCCTGCGCGAAGTCAAGGGCAGCTTGTGGCAGACGCATGCAGAAACGGGCATCATTCATTTTGTGCACTCCTGTGTGTTGTGCGTACATAATATCAAATCTGTATGTCATGAGTCAATGGGCGTGAGAAGCCCATTGGCGCTCAGACCGGGATGCGGCGACCGTTTTCGGTGCTGATGCGGAAGTTGCCGCGGTTGCGTTCTCGGAGTGACGAGTCGGGGCCGGTCGCGCTCTGCGGCGCGGCGCTTTGGTGCGTGAGGCCCTCGGACCGGTTTTTCTTCGCCTGCTCCTCGTTGTGGCGGCGGAGTAAGTAGGCGTCTGCGGCGGAGCGGAGGAGTTCCTCGGAGACGTCGCGCCCGATGTACTCCGGCGGACACCCCTTGCCCTTGTCCCAGTTGCCGATGGTGTTCGGGTGGGTGTCGAAGATCGCGGCGGCGACCTTGACGGGGATGCGCTTGCGGGGGCGGCTGCCCGCGCCGGCGAGACGGGAAAAGGACCTGGCGTGCGCCACGACGGGCATGGGGTTCGTGAAGGTCGATTCGGCCCGTTCGCGCTCCCACTTCGGCTCTTCGGCGGCGAAGCGCCGCGAGACGGACAGAAGCTGCGCGAAGAAGTCCTCGAAGGTCGAGCCCGCGCCGCCCGTCGTGTGGAAGGCGTCGTAGGCCTCGCGGAGCCTGGCGACCTCCTCGCAGGGCAGCATGCCATAGAGGACGTCGAAGAGAATCTTCATTACGGCGTAGAGGTCGCTGAGGACCGAACTGCGCAACAGGGGCTGCTCGTCGCGCTGCACGAAGAAGACGTAGAGTGCTATGACGAGGGCGTCGCGGAGGTCGGGGACGATCTCGGGGTTGAGGTACGAGGATGCGGTTCGTCCGGGATAGGGGAGAGTCCTCACCTTGTAGTAGTTGTACGAGAGGAGCAGGCTGTGGATGAGGATGATGACCTTGCTGACGATGCAGCCACCGGCGAAGACGAGAAGCCCCTCGGACTTCTCCGGACGTTCCTTCGGGATTTCCGCCGCGGCGATTTCCTTGACGAGCCGCCGGTGCATGGCGTTGATGGCCTCAAGGTCTTCCCTGTGGATGATCCACGGCGGGGTGTTCTCCGGGCGGTAGGTAAGCTCGGGGTCGGCGATCTCCTCGCCGTCGAAGAACAGCCTCCAGTTGCCGAACCGGTGCACGTCGGCGAGCCGCATGTACATCTTCGCGGCGGCATCGAGGTCGATTTCGATTCTCATCTTGGGCTTGTCTTGTTCCATATTGGCAATTATACCAAAACTGACACGGAGCGGGTGTCCGACGGATAGTCCGAATATGGTATAATATGGCGTCAAATGAAAGTTGATATCAAGACCAGGGCGGAACTTGACCGCATGCGTGAGGCGTGCCGGATGTCGGCGGAGATCCGCGACATCTGCGCGGCGGCGGTTGCGCCCGGCGTTACCACCGGGGAAATCGACGATTTGGTCGTCGAATACTGCGAGAAGCACAAGGTCAAGGCGAGCTTCTACGGCTACGAGGGCTTTCCGGGGCATCTGTGCGTCTCGCTCAACGACGAGGTCATCCACGGCATTCCGAGCCGTCACCGCGTCATCATGCCGGGCGATCTCGTCAAGACCGACGTCGGCATCCTCAAGAACGGTTTCAACGGAGACACGTCGCGGACGGTTGCGCTGGGCGTCACCGATCCGGATGTCCTTCGGCTCGTCGAGACGACGAAGCGCTGCCTCAAGGCCGGCATCGCCGCGTGCGGTCCGGGTGTCCATCTCGGCGACGTCGGCTGGGCGATTCAGCAGGTCGCGGAGGCCGAGGGTTTCGGCGTGGTGCGCGACTGGATCGGGCACGGCGTCGGGCGGACGGTCCACGAGGATCCAGAAGTCCCGAATTTCGGCAAGCCCGGAACCAAGCTCGTTTTGAAGCCCGGCATGACCATCGCCATTGAGCCGATGATCACGCTGACGAAGAAGGGCGAGAAGACGGATGTGCTGGAGAACGACTGGACGGTGGTAACGCGCGACCGTTGTCTCTCCGCCCATTTCGAGCATACCGTCGCCATCACCGATGACGGATGCGAAGTGCTCACTTTGCCGGCGGACTATCCCTGAAACTCTTAAGCCCGAAGGCGCCCCGGTCGAATGGCGACTGATTGCTTGGGGGTGGATGGTTCGCCGGCATTTTATTGTAAGACGAAGAGTTTTCTTGCAAGGGGTCCGCACAGGTTTTGGCCGGCGGTAAGCCGTGGACGGGCCACGCGCAGATTTGATATAATATCTTTCTGTTATGAAGCGCTCAGACATTGACAAGGTGCTGATCATCGGATCAGGCCCGATTGTGATCGGGCAGGCATGTGAATTTGACTACTCCGGAACGCAGGCGTGCAAGGCGCTGAGGGCGTGCGGATACAAGGTCGTTTTGGTGAACTCGAATCCAGCGACCATCATGACCGATCCCGTGATGGCGGATGCGACGTACATCGAACCGCTGAACGAGGCGAGACTCGAGCAGATCATTGCGAAGGAGAGGCCCGATGCCATATTGCCCAACTTGGGCGGGCAGACGGGCCTCAATCTTTCGATGGAGCTCGCGAAGAAGGGCATTCTCGAGAAGTACGGCGTGAAGGTGATCGGCGTCAACCTTGATGCGATCGAGCGCGGCGAGGA
>JAEDMC010000059.1 GCA_016303225.1 Kiritimatiellia bacterium | reverse complement strand
CTTTTTTTCTTCTCACGCATCATCAGATGAGATCGCTTACTGTTTTGTGGTTGCATAAACCGCTTGGGGACGACGATTCGTCGATTCCGCTGGTGGAGCACGGCCTTTCTGACGCTTTCCGCGATTTTTGCCACGATGCCTTCGACGTGCGCATGCCTATGGAGTATCCGCCGCTGAAGTTGGTGGCGATATCGGGGCCGGAGCAATTGCCGCACGTGCTCTTCGTCGGTGGCGATCCCGCGCAGGGGCTTGGTGAGGCGGGCGGCAGCACATGTCTTTTCCTGATCGACGACAACTTTTTCGGCGACAGAGTTTGGAATCTTTCGCTCAAGGACTGGCTCAAGGCCTATATTCCAGCAATTCCGCGCGTGGTTGTGACCTATCCTGGCCATGCGCCGGTGGTCGTGCCGCAGCGGCGCTGGGCGAAGAAGCCAATTGAAGTTCTTCTCGATCCCGAACGGCACCGCGAACGGCTGGTGCATTTGTTCAAGGCCTTCTGGAAACCGCGCTTCTGGAACGCGCTGCGGCAGTATGTGCAGGTCAAGGCCGGCACCAACTGGCACACCCCGGGGCACAACGGCGGCAACGCTTTCGCTTCTTCGCCTTTTTTGCGCGGCTTCCACGAGGCGTTTGGCTCGACGATCTTCCGCAGCGACCTTTCCGTATCCGTCGAATCGCTGGGCGATCTTTCGAGCCCCGAGGCGCACACGCCGCTTTCCGAGGCCCAACGGATGTCGTCGGAGATTTTCGGCAGCGCCCTTAGCCGTTATGTGACGAACGGAACCTCCACCTCCAACAAGGCGATGCTGATGACGCTGCTCAAGCCCGGGGAGCTGGTAATAGTCGACCGCAACTGCCACAAGTCGGTTCATCACGCCATCGTCACCTCCGGCGCCGTGCCGCATTATCTGCCGTCGCGCTGGAACGCGCGCCTAGGCGTGTGGGGGCCGGTTTCGCTCGCCGACATCGAGCGCGAGCTTTCCGCCCAGGCCAGCCGCCGTCCGCGGCTGCTGATTCTGACTACCTGCACCTACGAAGGGGTGTTGTATCCGGTCTGGGAAATCTCCCGGCTGGCGGAGCGCGCGGGGGTTTTGTTCTACGCCGACGAAGCCTGGGCTGGATACCTCGGCTTTCATCCTCTCTATACCCGACGCGACCGCGACGGCGCGCGCACCATGCGCTACAATGCGGTGAACGAAACCAGCGGCGCGCATTTCTCGGTGCAGTCCACCCACAAGACAATGGCCGCCTTCTCGCAAGCGTCGATGATTCATGTCTCGCTTCGGTTCAAGGCCTTGTTGGAGGAGGATTCGTCGCCGCAGTTCCGCTGGCTGCGCAAGCGCTTCGCGATGAATTCGCACGGTTCGTTTGAGAAGTTCGCCCATGACTTGCACGAATTTTTGCGCTACTGGCATTCCACTTCTCCGCACTATCCCTTTCTCGCTACGCTCGATATTGCGGGCGTGCAGATGCGGCTCGAAGGCATGAAGCTTATTGACGAGCGCTTGAAGTGGATTGCCCAGTTTCGCGCGCGCGTCGCCGCAGAATGCGCGCTTGACGAACGCGACTGCTTTGCGGGGCTCGAAGATATCGCCGCAGACGGTGCCGATTGGGCGGCGGAAGGGTATTTCAAAGACCCGATGAAGATTGTGCTGATGCTCAAGACTCCAGCAGCGGCGGGCGCATTCAAGAAGGCGTTGCTCAAATCTCACATCCAGTGGGAAAAATCCACCGCCACGACGGTGCTGTTCCTCGTTACTGCCGGGACGGTCGAGGAGCATTTCGAAGATCTCTACCGCGTATGTCGGCTCAACCGCGAACTCATCGGGCGGCCACAGACGGACTTTGGCCTTGGAACCGTGGCGGAGGCGGTTTCAGGCCAGCCGGTGGTGCTGCCTCACGACGCGGCGCTCTGCGACGGCGAACTGGTGGATCTCGACGGGTCGATCGGGCGCATCGCCTCGCAGTTTCTCGTGCCGTATCCGCCCGGGATTCCCGTTTTCGTGCCGGGGCTTCAGATCAGCGCTTCAATGGTTGATCTGATCAAGGCGGCGATAGCCGCGGAAGGGCCGGGAGCGGTGCACGGACTGTTTTGCCGGGGCGGACATTCACCTTATTATGTGGAAGTTCTCAATCGCGACGAGGAAAAACGCCTCCGCGAGCGGAAAATCGAGGAGCATGGACAATGTCAGGGATGAACGAGACGTCCAAGGGCAATCGTACGCACATCTCGGCGGTCGGATACGAGGTTTCACGCGTCGGGCGGCCAACAGTTTACAATCGCATCCAAATGGCAGTTGCCCGAACAGCAAATATTGTGATATAATACGCATAATGGTTTCCAAAAGAAGGAGAAGATAGAATCATGTCGATGATGAAGGGTTTTTCGAACGCATTCCGCATTCCGGAGCTCCGTAAGAAAATTTTGATTACATTGGGCCTTGTTTTTGTGTGCCGTCTGGTGTCGCAGGTGCCGACGCCGGGAGTTGACTTTGCGGCGCTCTCAAAGGCGATTGCCGATATGCGCGCGGCGAATCCGAACGGCGGCGGCCTTTTTGACATTTTTGAGGTATTCACGGGTGGCGCGCTCGGTCAGTGCGCGATCGGCTTTCTCTCGATCTGGCCCTACATTTCGGCGCAGATCGTGATTCAGCTCCTTTCGTCCGTCATCCCTTCGCTTGAGAAGCTCAAGAAAGAAGGTGAGACGGGCCGTATGCAGCTCGCGCAGATTACGCGTTACCTGACGATTGTCCTCTGCGTCGTGCAGTCGTGGGGCATTGCGACGGTCCTCCAGATGCCGGGGCTCGGCATTGGGCTCTCGGACGGGCAGCAGCTCATTCAGGTTGTGTCGAATCCCGGTCTCGGGTTCCATCTCATCACGGTGATCGGCATGACGTCCGCTTCCCTGTTCGTGATGTGGCTCGCTGATCAGATCACGACGTTCGGCATTGGCAACGGTGCTTCGCTCATCATCATGATCAACATCACCTCGCGTCTGCCGCAGGCGATCATCGATGCCTGGCAGCGTTACTTCGGTCTCGCCGGCGTTGAGGCGAACGCGCCGATTGCGGAACTCCCGATCGTTGTCATCTTCTTCGTCCTCGTTGTGATGGGCACGGTGATGCTGACGCAAGGTGTCCGCAAGGTAGCGATTCACACGACGCGCCGCAGCGTTTCGGGCGGCAACACCTACGGGATGCAGCAGACGTTCATGCCGCTTCGCGTGAACTACACGGGTGTTATGCCGATCATCTTCGCGCAGCCGCTCATTCAGATTCCGAGTGCGATTCTCATGAAGTGCTTCAAGGGTACGGAATCCTCGTTCGGGCAGCACCTCTACAGCTTTGCCGAGCGTCTGGGCGATTCGACGTCCGCGTTGCACATGGTCGTTTACGCGGTGCTCATTATGTTCTTTGCGTTCTTCTGGGTGGCGACGCAGTTCAATGCGGTCGACATCTCCGAGAACCTGAAGAAGGACGGCTCGTACATTCCTGGCATTCGTCCTGGCCGTGCGACGGCCGAGTATCTTGATGACATGATGACGAAGATTACGCTGATTGGCGGCACGGGTCTTCTCGTGGTGGCGCTCATCCCGATGCTTCTTATGGGCTGGATGACGATTCCGTGGTCCATCGCTTCGTTCTTCGGCGGCACCTCCCTCCTCATCATCGTGGGCGTGGCGCTGGATACGCTCCGCATTATGGAGTCGCACCTCCTCGTGCGTAAGTATGACGGGTTCCTCTCGCACGGTTCGCTCCGTGGGCGCGGGGGAATGTGATGAATGGCTAATCTGTTCTGGCAGATTTTCAAGTATGGGGTCATCGGAATTCTGGCGACCGCGATTAATCTCGCGGTCGCCGAATTGTTTGCCGCGTACGTTTGGCCGTGCCTCGGGTCCGATGATCTGTTTGTGAAGTTTCTCGGTTTCGCGAGTTCCTCGGTTTCGGATGTCGAACGGGCGACGCGTGCGGTATACTGCAATTTCGTCGGGTTTTTCGTTGCCAATCTCGTCTGCTGGCTCTTGAACCGCCGTTATGTGTTTACACCAGGGCGTCATCATTGGATTGTCGAGTACGCGCTGTTCCTTGCGAGCAGTGGGTTCGCGATTCTCTGTGGTTCGGCGGCAATCTGGACGTTGGTTCGCTTTTATGGGATGCAGACGACGTATTCGTTTGTAACCAATGTGCTGGTTTCCGTGATCGTCAATTTCGTCTTTCGCAAGTTCTTCATCTTCAAAGGCTAGACAGACCATGAGAGAGACAGTCTTCGCTTCCGTCCTCGTCCTGTCCTGTGCCGCGTTTGGCATGGCGGCCTCGCGGGAGGCCCCCGCCCGGGAACCTGACGACCTGCTCCAGGGCTATGCCGAGCGCGCCGTGCGCGAGGCGGCGGAAAGGGCTGCGGCCACGCGAGCCGCCTGGGAGAAGGCGGCGCTCGAGACGGCGGAGCAGGCCGCAAAGGCCGCCGCCGAGGAGCTGGTCAAGCCGGCCGCAGAGAAGGCTGCCGCGACGGCCGCCGCGTCTGCGGCAGAAGCCGCCGCGAAGGCCGCTGCCGAACAGACGGCCAAGGCGTTGACGGACGAAAAGGCGGCCAAGGAGGAGCTGAAGGCGGCCGAGGAGAAGGAAAAGGCCGAGCGCATCGCGGCGTTGAGCCGCATCGAGACGCGCATCTTCAAGCTGAACCACGCGTCGTCGGCCGAGGTCGCGGAAAGCTTCAACTCGATGTGGAGCGGCGACTTCGGTACGAACTGGAAGGTGACGAAGATGGCCGTCGCGTTCCCCGAGTCGAACGCGATCATGGTGACGGCGCCGCGCATCATCCTCGACGCATGCGAGAAGTCCATCGGCGAACTGGACGTCGAGGCCCAGCAGGTCTACATCGAGGCGCGCTTCGTCGAGCTCTCGAACAACGCCTCCCACAAGCTCGGCATCGACTGGTCGATGCTGGACGGCATGAAGGGGGGGCTGAGCCTTAACGCCGGCTGGAACGAGCGTAAGATGGAGGGCGTGACGTCATACAACAGCGCAACCGGCGACTATACCATCGACACGACGAAGAATGCGAACAAGTCGACCGCCAATCTCTCGTACGTCAACGGCACGATCGGCATGGACGACCTCTACATCATCCTGCACGCGCTGGAGAAGAGCGATGACGCGCGCACGTTCTCCAACCCGAAGATCATCGTCTCGTCGGGCAAGAAGGCGAAGGTCGACATGACTGAGAAGTACCCGAACGTGACGATCTCGGCGAAGCGCACGACGTCGGGCGGCGGCAGCGACTCCCTCGACCTGTCGATGAACATGACGGCGATTCCGGGCGAGGACAAGTTCATGTTCGCGAAGGAGGCCTTCTTCAGCTGGGGCATCGAGCTGGAGGTGACGCCGCGCATCAGCACGAACGGCCTCATCAACGTCTCGATCGTGCCGACGATCTCCAGCCGGACGGACTGGGTGTCGGCGGGCGCGTCGGACACGTCCAAGGACAAGGACGCGAACGCGGGGACGATTTCGGCGAAGTACCCTGTCATCAACGTCCAGCGCCTCATCACCGAGTTCGCGATGTCGAGCGGCACGACGGCCGTCATCGGCGGCCTCTCGCGCACGATCGAGAGCCAGGTCGACAGCGGCATCCCGTGGCTGCGCGACTGGTGGTGGATCGGCCCCAGGCTCTTCGGCTCGAAGCAGCGCGTCAAGGAGCAGAAGGAGATCATCGTCTTCGTGACGGTCGGGCTCGTCGATCCGCGGCGCATCGAGAAGGACGCGGGGCTTCCGAAGAACGCCGTCCTTGGGCGTCAGTATACGAAGGGCCAGAAGCTTGAGCCGGGTGACCGTCCTGAGAAGAACATGGAAGGGATCGATTCCCTTGACATGCGCCTCCTGGAAGAACAGGCGAAGGATCCGCTCAAGACCCAGACGACGAGCTTTAACTTCAGCGATTATCTTCCGTTTACCAAGGATCCGGACTACAACAAGGATAAAAAATGAAGGCAATACTGATGGTCGGTGCGGCGCTTCTCGCGGGCACGGCGTTTGCGGACAAGGTCACGCTCAAGTCGGGTTCGTTCCTGACGGGCGAAGCAGGACTCATCCAGGAGGGCAAGCTCCTCTTTAAGTCGGATGACCTCGGCGATCTCAAGATTGACATCGCTAACATCAAGTCTATTGACGCGGCGAAGAACCACGTCGTCCAGTACAACGACAACTCGACCGAGGAGAAGATTCTCAACATCAAGGATGGTGAGTTGTATGATGGCAAGGGCAAGCTCGACATGTCGAACGTGAAGGCGACCGATCCGGCCATGGAGACCTGGCACGGCAGCGTCCATGTCGGTTTCAACGCCACGCGCGGCAACACCTACGAGGATAATGCCGCAATCGAGGCGAACGTGAACCGCCGCTGGGAGAAGGATCGTCTGAACGCCGACTTCGGCTACTATTACGGCAAGCAGGGCAAGACCGGCGTGGGGAAGGAGAAGACCGAGGACCGCTGGGAGGTCGAGGCGAAGCACGACCATTTCTGGATGCCGTCCGTGTACAACTACGAAAACCTCAAGTGGGAGCGTGACATGATCCAGGACCTGAACGCCCGTTACCGTGTCGGTCTTGGCGGTGCCTACCAGTGGCTGGAGAACACCGTCTTCGAGTCCACCGGCAAGTGGAGCTTCAACCAGGAGCTCGGCGTCAACTACATCAAAGAAGATTACGAGAACAATGACGACGAGAAGTCGGATGGCTTCTGTGCGCTCCGCTATGGCCATCATCTCAACTACCTTCCGAAGTGGGTAGACGGCCTCGTGTTTTTCCATAACCTCGAAGTGCTGCCGGATGTTGCGGAGTGGGAGAAGTTCCTCGCGAACGGAGACGTCGGCTTTACCACGAAGCTCATCCTGGACTTCGATCTAATCGCGAAGATCGAGTGGGAGTACAACTCGCAGCCCGCGAATAACCGCAAGAAGAGCGACTACCGCTATATTGTCGGTCTCGGCTACAAGTGGTGATCGAGAGTTGGTAGTTGGGAGTTGGGAGTTGGGAGTGGCGGAATGAGAATCGCAATTGCCTATCCGCCATTGAAGAGTGAGAAGGGCGTTGCCCTTCTCACGCAGAATCGTCAGTTCCAGTGGTTTTCGCGTCCGACCTACATCTTCCCCGTCGTTCCCGCGACCGCAGCGACGATGTTGAAGAAGGCGGGGCACGAGGTCCTGTTCCTCGACGGAATCGCCGCGGAACTCACGCTGGAGGAATTTGACGCCCGTCTCGCCGCGTTCAAGCCCGACTACGTCGTCCTCGAGACGAAGACCCCGGTCGTCAAACGCCATTGGGCGTGGATTGCCGCGCATGACTACAAGGTCATTATGGTCGGCGACCATGTGACGGCGCTGCCGCAGGAATCGATTGAAAAGCCGGGCGTGTGGGCGATCATCCCCGGTGGCGATTGGGACTATGGTCTCGTCGACTTCCTGAACGGTGACCGGCGCCAGGGTGTCTATCCGTTTGCACTCCGTGATTCGCTCAAGGACTTGCCGTGGATTGACCGTGATCTCGTCCATTGGGAGCTTTACGCGAAGAAGAACGGCAACTTCCGCCGTACGCCCGGGACGTACGTCATGTCCGGACGTGACTGCTGGCATGCGAAGTGCACCTTCTGCAGCTGGACGACTCTTTATCCGAAGTACCGCACGCGCGATCCGATTGATGTCGTGAACGAGATCGAGATGCTCGTCGACAAGTACGGCATCAAGGAGATCATGGACGACTCGGGGTCGTTCCCGGTCGGTGCATGGCTCGAGACGTTCTGCAACGAGATGATTCGCCGCGGTCTTCCGAAGAAGGTTCGGATCGACTGCAACATGCGCTTCGGACGCCTTACGTACGCGGATTATTGCCTGATGCGCAAGGCCGGTTTCCAGTTTGTCCTCTTTGGCGTGGAATCCGCGAATCAGGACACGCTCGACCGCTTCTGCAAATGTTTGAAGGTCGAGGACGTCGTGCAGGGTTGCGAATGGGCCCATAGGGCGGGACTGAACGTTCACGTTACCTTCATGTTCGGACACGCATGGGAAGGTCCGAGGGAAATCGCCAATACGGTCGCCCTTGCGCGCAAGCTGCTCGCGAAGGGATGGGCGTCAACCCTGCAGTGTACGCTCACGATTCCCTATCCGGGGACGCCTCTCTTCAAGGAGCTCGAAGCCAGTGACGGACTCGTCACCAAGGACTGGGACGAGTACGATATGCGCAGGGCGATCACCAAGACCCCGCTTGCGAGCGAGGCGGAGATCAAATGTGCCATTCAGGAGGTCTACCGCGGCTTCCTGCAGCCAGGTGCGCTCTGGCATCGGCTTACGTCGACGCGGACGCTCTTCGATTTTGGTTTCTACTATCGTGGCATACGCTCGTTGATCGGACACCTCGTCGACTTCAAGGCTTAGGCATTCATTGCGTACTCTAATTAAGGAATAAACAGAAATGAATGGTGCAATTCTGCTGCTGATCGTGTCCGCCTGCTTTCTGGTCGGATATCTCGTCTATGCGAAATGGCTCGCCAACAAGCTGGGAGTCGATCCGTCGAAAAAGACCCCGGCAATTACCAAGGAGGACGGTTGCGACTACGTGCCGGCGCATCCGACGGTCTTGTTCGGACATCACTTCGCGGCGATTGCGGGCGCGGGTCCGATCGTCGGGCCGGTCCTTGCCGCGGAATTCGGCTGGGCGTCGGTTACGCTGTGGATTGTCCTCGGCTGCATTTTCATCGGTGCGGCGCATGACATGATCGCCTTGTTCCTCTCCGTGCGGCACGAGGGCGAATCAATCGGCACGGTGATCGGTGCGATTCTCGGGAAGCCCGGCAAGATCATGTTCCTGCTTTTCAGCTGGTCGGCGCTTGTCCTCGTCGTCGCAGAGTTCAACCGGCAGATCGCCGGTACGTTCGTGGCGGATCCCGCCATCGCGACGGCCTCGCTGCTCTTTATCGCCGAGGCGGTCCTGTTCGGCTTCTGCGTCTACCGCTGGAAGATGTCCGTCCTCGTCGCCTCGCTCATCTTCGTTCCCATCATGTTCGCGTTCGTCTGGGTCGGCAATGCCTTCCCGCTTGACCTCGTGAAGATGCTCGGTCTCACGAAAGAGACGACCTCGCTGGTCTGGACGCTCGCCCTGCTCGGCTACTGCTTTTTCGCCTCGACATGTCCCGTGCAGTATCTCCTGCAACCGCGCGACTACCTGAACGCCTATCTCCTCTATGCCATGATGGCCCTCGGTTTTCTGGGCGTCTTTGTCGCGCATCCGACGCTGCACATCGACGCATTCGCGGGTTTTTCGGCGGTCGGCCGCGCGGGCACGAGCGATCTTCTCTTCCCGTTCCTGTTCGTTACGGTCGCGTGCGGCGCGTGTTCAGGTTTCCATGCGCTCGTCGCGTCGGGTACGAGCTCCAAGCAGATCTCGAACGAGCGTTCGATCCGTCCGATCGCCTACGGCGGCATGCTTCTGGAGGGCGTCTTGGCGATCATCGCCTTGATCGGTGTGGCGGGGACCTACATGAGCCAGCAGGAGTACGTGGCGGCGATTCAGGGGATGGAGCCGGTGCAGATGTTCGCGGCGACGGTCGCGGGCTTCTGTGTGAAGATCGGCATCCCGCAGCGCATGGCGGAGAGCTTCATGCTCCTTTCGGTCGCGGCGTTCCTGATGACGTCCGTGGATGCCGGCACGCGCCTTGCGCGCTTCAGCTGGCAGGAACTCGTGCCGAAGAAGACGGTTGCGCATAACATGTATGTCGGCACGTTCATCGTCTGCGCTCTCGCTGCGGGGTTGCTCCTTGGGAATCCCCAGGCGGCTAAACAGCTCTGGACGCTCTTCGCGAGCGCGAATCAGCTGCTCGCGTCGCTGACCTTGCTGACCGCGACCATCTGGCTGGTGCGCAACCGCAAGCCCGGCTGGATCACGGCGATCCCGATGGTGTTCATGTTCGGCGTGTCCTCGTGGGCGCTCTCGGCCATCCTCGTCTCGGCCGTCAAGAGCGGCGAGATCATCAGGCTGGTGGCGTCTGGCTTCCTGCTGGCCTTGGCCGTCGCTTTGGTCGCCATTACCGTCGTCAAGAGAGGCAAGGCGGAGGCATGAGCGTTCTCCCTCTCCTTGCGGCGCTGGCGATCGTGTCTCCGAGAGACGGGACCGTCGTCTCTGCACAAAAGCCGCTGAGACTGGTGTGGGATGGCTCGACGAACAATGTCGTCTATTTGCTTGCGATTGCCCGGGAAGGGGCGGATCCCCAGGTGTTCTCCCTGAGCAACCGTGTCGACGCCTGGATTGCAAACCTCGAGGTTGCGAGCCGTTTCGACTGGTCGGTTCGCCTGGCAGGTTCAATTGATTCGGCGGCGGCACATTTCGTGACGGAAAACGAACTGCCGCGGCGGCTGTTCGCCGAAGGCGTTGCGGGTTTCCGTGACCTCGGCGGCTGGCGCACGGATGACGGTCGTCTGGTCCGGCAGGGACGGCTCCTCAGGTCCGCGGCCTTGCGCGAACGGGTGACGGCGGCGGGGATATCCACGCTGCGGACGGACTTCGCAATCTGCACGGACCTTGATCTCCGACCTGCGCGTGATGTCCTCCGAGCGAGGCAGTCCGTCCTGGGCGAGGACGTTCAGTGGAAAAGCATTCCCTTCGAGTCTGGCCGTCGGATGGACGATGCCGTCCGCGGACGCGAGCAGTTTGCGAAGGTCTTCGGACTGCTGACCGCAGAGAAAAGCTATCCGGTGCTTTTTGAGGATGCTGAAGATTTCGTCCGCTCCGACACGTTGGCGTTCTTGCTGAACGGACTTCTGGGCGTGTCCGAAGAAGACCTTCTCCGCAACTGGAGCTCGTCGCAGTCGTCGTTTGACGGCCTTAAGGCCTGGTTGCGCGAGTTTCCCGGTACAACGCTCAAGTCGCGCATTGCCGCTTATGCGCAGGGATGCGGCATCGACGCTTCCGAAATCGAATCCTTTCGTTCACTGATGCTGGAGGAAAAGAAATGAAATCCGTACCGTTGACGAGCAGACGCGATCTGCTGAAGGGCGCCGCCGCGTTCGGCGCGTTCAACCTCATTCCCGCAAAGGTCCTCTGGGGCGCCGAAGCGCCGTCCAACCAGCTGACGCGCGCGCTGATCGGCTTTGGTTCGATTGCGCACAGTGAGAACCATTTGCCTTACAAGGGCTCGCGGCTCGTCGGCCTCTGCGATCCGGACGCGCTGCATGTCGCCGAGGGCCTCTCCTGCGCCGAGAAGTGCGGCTGGGGCAAGGTGAAGGCCTATAAGGACTTCCTTGCACTTCTCGCCGATCCGGGCGTGGACATCGTCCATATCTGCACGCCGCCGCATTGGCATGGCTGCATGAGCGTCATGGCCGCTCGTGCCGGCAAGGACATCTGGTGTGAAAAGCCGATGACCCGTACGGTCGGCGAGGGCAAGCGGGTGATGGAGTACATTAACTCCCTGCCGAAGAAGCCGATGTTCCGCCTGAACACCTGGTTCCGCTTCAAGGATCCGTTTTACGGCTTCGGCACGCCAGTGAAGCCTGTCCGCCAGGTCGTCGAGAACGGACTTCTCGGCAATGGTCCGATCAAATGCGTGTTCGGCGCGGGACAGGGCTTCAGCTGGAAGTTCTTCTGGTCCGGCAAGGTGAACCTTCTGCCCGAGGAATGCCCCAAGACCTTTGACTGGGACATGTGGCTCGGCCCGGCGCCCTACAAGCCGTACAACAAGCACCGTACGCACGGCACGTTCCGCGGTTACTGGGACTACGATGCGGGCGGCCTTGGCGACATGGCGCAACACTATCTTGATCCGTTGCAGTACCTCCTCTGCAAGGACGAGACGAGTCCAGTGAAGATCGACTATGTCGGACCGAAGCAGCATCCGGACGTCGTCGGTCGCTTTGACCGCATTACGCTGACCTATGCGGACGGCACCGAGGTGATCCTCGATGGCGACGAGTCGCTCAAGAACGCTCCGTTTCTCACGGGGTCCAACGGCGTCACCATGTGGCCGGCCCTGCGTAAGGACGGTACGGTTGGCGGTTGGACGACGCCCGAAGAGGCGAAGACCATGATGTTCCGCATGAAGGACGCGAACGGCGCCGACATGGATGTCCGCAAGCTTCTCGCGGACTTGCCCGAGCCCGCGCCGCAGATTACGGATTTCATGGAATCCGTCCGCATGCGCAAGGCCTTCGCGCTCAACGAGCAGAACGGGTTCCGGTCTTGCACGATGTTCAACCTCGCGATCGCCGCCGAGCGCCTCGGCCGCGGCTTCGAGTTCGATCCGGTTTCGCTCAAGGCGAAGGACGCGGCGGCCAACCGCTTCCTCTATCAGTCGATGCGCGAACCGTGGGCTTCCGAATTCATGAAGGCTTGAGTCCTAGGTGTAGATGAAAGGTGTAGGTGTAGATATGAAGAAACTCCTTTTTGCTCTGGTGATGGCAGCGGCGTGTGCGTTCGCCAAGGATCAGTATGACATCAAGCCGGATGCGGCAAAGGCCGGCGAGGCCCTCTCGGCCGTCGACTGGCAGAACAAGAACGATGCGGCGCTGAAGGCGGCGACGGACGAGGCGACGCTCGCGGCGTTTGTGACGGATGAGGCGTCCGCGAAGGCGCTTCTCGCGCAGGTGAAGTCCGCGTACGCGACCGATCCGATGGTGGCGTTCCAGGTCGGCGCGGTTACGCAGTGGGTGATGCTGGACGATCCGTGGTATTGCCTCCTTTGGGACGGCCCGCACGCCGCCGGCCGCAAGGTCTGGACGAAGGCGCTCTGCAGCACGCTTCGCGGTGCGCAGGATGACTACGTCAAGATGTTCTGCCTCGACCAGCTTCGCTGGTGCGGCTGCACGTGCGGGGCGAAGTGCCTTGCCGCTTTTGCCGAAGAGGAGAAGTCCAAGGCGGTGAGGGAGTTTGCCGCGTGGGTCGCGCGCGAGCTCGAAGCGGCGGAGTGACGGACATGAAGCGTTCGGTCGGTTTCCTTCTGGCGATTGCCGGCTGCGGCGGCATGTTGTTCGATTTCGGCGGCACCATCATCGCGCCGGCGATTCCCTATTTCGAATCGCTGAAGCTCTTTACGCAGGACGAGATCTCGCGCCTGACGGCGGCGGTCGTGCTGACGGCGGCGGTCGCTGGACTCGTCGCCGGATGGTTTGCGGAGAAGCTTGGCCGCAAAAAGACGATGCTCCTCGCCTCGGCTCTGGCAGCGTTCGCATGCCTACCGATCTGCTGCTGCGGCGGAAACTTTTGGCTTTTCTATTCGGGGCGTGCTCTGCAGGGAATTGCCGCGGGCCTCATCGGCGTCGTCGTGCCGATGTACTTGGCCGAGTCGCTCCCCGCAGCCGACCGAGGCAAGGGCGCCGGCGTCTTCCAACTGATGGACACGGTTGGCATTCTCTTCTGCTCGCTCGTCGGATTGCTTGTGGTGAAGGTTGTCGGCGCGGCGGATTCCGCAACCGTCTCCGCTGCGGCGAAACAGATCGCCTGGCAGGCCGTCTTTTGGTCGAGTGCGGTCCCCGCCGTCATCTTCTTTCTCGGGGTGCTGTGTCTCGAAGAGTCACCGGTGTGGCTGGAGAAAGTACAGAGGTTTGGAAAGTTTGGAAGGTTTGGAAAGTCAAGCGACGCCGCGACTTCTCAAATCTCCCAAACCTCCCAAACCTTCCAAACTTCCCAAACCTTATTTCAGCGCAAGTACATTATTCCGTTTGTCCTTGCGGTGGTGATCCTCGCGTGCAATCAGGCGACGGGCATCAATTCGATGCAGTACTATGCGCTCAAGATGTTTCAGGACGCGGGGCTTTCGAATGCCGCGGCAAATGTGGGCTTTACGGCCTTTACGGCTGTGATGCTGGCGATGACGGCGCTCGCGTGTGCGTTTGTCGACCGCAAAGGACGCAAGTTCCTGCTGAAACTTGGCACGGCGGGCATCATCGTATCGCTGTGTGCGGCGGGCGCGGTGTTCGTCGCGGTCAATGCGGGCGCGCTCGCGAAGGGGCCGGTTGCGGGCTGGTGCGTGGTTGCGGCGGTGCTCGTCTACATTGCCTCGTTCTCGATCGGGCCTGGCGTCGTCGTATGGCTCGCGCTCTCGGAGCTGATGCCGGACCGCATTCGCGCCAACGGCATGGCGATTGCGATGTTCATCAACATGATGGTCGCGTTTTTGATTGCCGACCGCATGCTCGCCCTCGTCGAGAAGTTTGGCTACGCGCCGGTCCTCTTCGGATTCGCCGCGGCGACCGTCATCTACTTCATTACCGCCGCGTTCTTCCTTCCCGAGACCAAGGGCAAGACCCTTGCGGAAATCGAGGCGTGCTTCGCAAAAAAAGAGTAAAGCTCAAGGCGTCTCTTTGCGACTGATGTCAGGGAGTTTGCGGGCAGATGTCCTGGTTTCTGCGCAAGAGCGTCAAATCTTCACCAGTTGCGAAGAACTGGAAAAAGCGCACTGCGCCCGTGTTCGCTTCTGGAAATGGCGTGTACGGTCCGGGGCACGCGGCGTTTTTCCGTTCACCAGACGAGAAGGAACTGTGGGTGTCCTATCATTTCCTTGCAGACG
>JAEDMC010000262.1 GCA_016303225.1 Kiritimatiellia bacterium | reverse complement strand
TACGCGGCCATGAGCGAGTTGTTGTCGATTCTTGTCATGGTGGGCGGTGGCCTGGGGACCTTTCTCCTGGGCATGAAGCATCTTTCGGAGGGTCTGCAGGCCGTGAGCGGTTCCGGGCTGCGGAAGTTCATGTCGCTGGCGACGACGCACCGTCTGGCGGGCGTGGGGACGGGCCTCGTCACGACGATGATCGTGCAGTCGTCCTCGATCATCACGGTGATGGCGGTGGGCTTCGTCTCCTCCGGCCTCATGAATCTCACCCAGGCGATCAACGTCATCATTGGTTCGAACATCGGCACCACGACGACGGCCTGGTTGATCGCCTTTGCTCCCGACGTCAAGATGCTGGGGCTCTGTGTGGTCCTGTTCGGTGCCGTTCTCTACTTCTTTCTCAGCCGTGAACGCCTTCACAATCTGGGCCTCGCGTTGATGGGGCTCGGCTTCATCTTCATGGGGCTCTACTGGATGAAGGAGGGCATGGAGCCCGTGCGCGGGATGCCGGCGGTGGTGGAGCTGTTCAAGTCGATGGACGCGCGGTCGATCTGGGGGCTCATGAAGTGCGTGCTGGTTTCGCTCGTCTTCACGGCGGTCGTGCAGTCCTCCGCCGCCACGACGGCAATTTCGATGACCCTGGCGCAGCAGGGTCTGTTGAGCTTCGAGGCGGCGGCGGCGACGGTGTTCGGCATGAACATCGGCACGACGGTGACGGCCTGGCTCGCGGCCTTCAACGGATCGGCGGAGGCCCGTCAGACGGCGCTCGCCCACACGCTCTTCAACGTGCTGGGGACGCTGGTCATCCTTCCGTTCTTCATTCCGGCGATTCTGCCCGTGGCGACCTCCTTCTTCCCGAACTACGCGAAGGCGGTGGTGGCGAACGGCGTCACGACCTATCCGAACATCGCCGCGCCGATGGCCGCGATCCACACGCTCTTCAATCTCATCACGACCGCGCTCTTTCTGCCATTTGTCAAACCGTTCGCCCGCTTTGTTGCACGGATGATTCCCGCAAGGACCTCCGAGAAGCCGCACCTGAGCGCGCTGGAGATGACGAACCACCTCTCTCCGGTGATTGCCTGCGACCAGGCGCTTCTGGAGGTGACGTTCATGCGCGACAGCGATCTCGAGATGTTCCGCTGCGTCCGCCAGGTGCTCACGGGGGAGGCGGACGAACGCACGCAGGAGCACATTGCGCACCGCGAGGACGTGCTCGACAATGTACAGAAGGAAGTGACGGAGTTCCTCGGCAAGGTGATGATCAAGCGTGTGCCAGTCGAGGTCGCCGAACGGGCGCGGCGCCTCCTCCGCATGTGCGATGAGCTGGAGTCCGTCTCCGACGAGGCGGCGACGATCGTGAAGGTGACGCGTCGGCTGCGCCGGGACGGGCAGCAGTTCTCGGACGCGTCCCTGCAGGTGCTGCTCGGCATCCACGACCGGACGCTTGCGTTCGCGGAGAAGGTGTCGGGCTATCTGAAGTCGCCGCGTCCGGTCTTCGACCTGGAGGCCATACAGACCGAATCGCGAGGACTCCATGAGCTGGTCCGTTCCAGTCGCCAGGGCCAGCTCATGCGCATTGGCCCGGACGACCCCACGTCGCCGATCCGCGTGCTGGTCGAGCTCGACATCCTCAATGCCTATGAGCGCGTCCGCGCCTATTACCTCAATATCGCCGAAACGCTTTCCGGCGGCAAACGGTAAAAGGCGGAACGCCGCGGCAATGGCTCCTCCATTCGGATTCTCCAGCTCTAAATCGAATTGACAACGGGGATAAAGGTTCAAGTATGTATTGCGTCAAGGGGAAATGTGAAAAATCCTTTTCTTAAGCGTTCGTAGAGCATAAACGCGGATAGCGCGGACGTATTCGGCCGCGCGTCTGGGGTTCAGGGGAGCGGGCTCCCCTGATGGGGGCTGGGGCGACGCCCCAGTAGTATTGCGTTTGGATTCCTGCGCGCGCAACCCGACGAGCGAACCGGGCGCGCGCCGCTTTCAGCAGGACGTCGCTTCCTCGGTCTTCGTTCCGGCTTCGGGCGGATCGCCGTAGACCAAGCCTGGCCTAGGTCTCCGCGAACTCGTCTCGCGTTCCGTGTCCGATCTCGTGCATGCGCTTCGCACCGATCGTCTGGTGGAAGCCTCGCATCTTCCGTTTGAAGAACGCCTCGCTATCTCGGTTCGGCGTAGGATCTCCGCGAAGGATGTGCCACCCGTAGGTGATGAGCTTTCTGCCGATTGCGCAGGCAACCTTGTTGCGGGGCTTGCCCCGGTTGACCATCGCCCATCCCCATTTGCCGAGCTTCGAGTTCGCGCTCGCGTATTGGAGTAGGCGGGCTGCAGGGTTGCATTCAAGTATCCGGGGGCTTTCGCCCCAAGCAGGTGGTTTCCGCCGGCGCTCAAACAGACCCTCGAGCGTGAGCCGTGTGACCGGCCTGGCTCATGAACCTAACGAGGGTCTTCCATGCGTACAGCAAGTGGTTACCAGCCACCTGCTGTTCCGTATCATACTCCAATACGCGGCAGTCTTTCAACCCCGGGTACTATTCCTCTTTCAGGGGAACGCGCAATATATTACCAACAGACCCTTATCTGCCCGGAGACTGGTTCGGAGTCTTGATTGCGAGTCTGTCCGTCAATGATAGGAACGGACTCTGCTCAAAAATATTGCTAAAACGGACGTTCCTGGTTCGTTTCAAGTGCATTATGTCTGGGCCGTCCTGTCGATTTCGGACGTGGGATTTCGCGTCGGATCGTTCCGAAGCGAAATCCAATGTCCACGCGGTCTGATACACGCATCCTGTCCATCCTGACATCATGTTAAAAACGCCCCCGCTATTACGGTGCGG
>JAEDMC010000261.1 GCA_016303225.1 Kiritimatiellia bacterium | reverse complement strand
TGTAGATCGCCTGCCCCTTGCCCGGCTTCGAGAAGTCGAACTCCGTGATTTCCCACGGCTCGCCGTCGATCAGCAGCTTCACGCCCTTGTGCAGTTCACCGGCACCGATAACTTCGCCCATTTGTGTCTCCTTGTTTCTTAGAAATGGTTGAATCCGAATTTTACCAAAAAAGCCCCGCGTGGCGCAAGACTCAGAGGCAGGGAATCTCCCCCTGTAGGACACGGTGATGTCTGGAACAAGCGCGTTCGAGGGCGACAGCGCGTACCGGAAGAGCGACGCACGCTCCCGCGCGCCGGGGGCCGGCGCGCAACCAAACGACAGGCCGCCGTCCTGCGAAGCCCCCGCCGGGGACCCTCCGCAATTGGGTTGCGCGCCGGCCTCCGGCGCGCGTGAAAGAAGGCCCCACCGCGCCTCGGGGAGGAGCGACACGCCGTCCGCGAGCAGCACGGGGAAGTGACGCCAACCATCCTGTACCATTGAGAATTATTCCGACCAACATAAGCCCAGCTGGGGCTTGTCCCCACGAGTTTCCAGCCGGGGCTTGTCCCCACGAGTTTCCAGCCGGGGCTTGTCCCCACGAGTTTCCAGTTGGGGCCTGTCCCCACGAGTTTCCAACTTCTTCGGTGAACGAATCACAACGACACCCCTTGAAAATTTCACTATGTAGTATTATACTGATTGGTGCAAAAATGAAAAGGAACGAATCATGAATCCATTTAAATACGGCTGCATCGTCACGGGCGACTTCTTCTGTCCTCGCCCCGCGCTGGAGTGCGAACTGCGACGTCTCATCGAATCCGGGCAGAACGTCGTCATCCAGGGCGAACGGCGCATGGGCAAGACCTCCCTTGTCTGCGAAGCCATCCGCAAGGCCAAGTGCTTGCGACTCCTTTACATCGACCTGCTCGGCATCCGCTCGATCTCGGATTTCTGCCGCAAGGTGACGTCGTCCGTTTCCGCACTCAACCGCAAGAGCTCCTTTCTCGCCCGCGTAGCGGACCTGATCCACCGCCTGCGGCCAACGCTCACGATCGACACGGTCTCGGGTTCGCCGACGATATCCATCGACGCCACCGCGTCCTCGACACCCGATTCGCTCGACGACGTCCTCGACATGGTCGCCGCCCTTGCCCGAGAAGAGCGACTCTGTGTCGTGTTCGACGAATTTCAGGACATCCTGAACGTCGAGAACGCGAACGGCATTCTCGCCACTATGCGCGGGAAAATCCAATTTCAGCCCGAGACGCCCTACATCTTTCTCGGCAGCGTGCGAAACAAGATGAGCGAAATGTTCACGAACTCGCGTAGCCCCTTCTACAAGTCCGCGGCGCTTTTCGACGTCGATCGGATTGACGACAAGGACTTCGCCAGCTTCCTCAATCGACGCTTCAAGACCGGTAAGCGCAGCGTCTCGCCTCAGCTCCTTCAGAAGATTCTCGACCTCGCCGACCGTGTCTCCGGCGACGTGCAGGAGCTTTGCGATGCGCTCTGGGCCTCGACGCAAGACAACGCGGCACTGACCGAGTCCGACTTGACAACGGCGCTCGACCTCGTTTTCTCGCGCGAAGCCAAGGCCTACATCCCCGCCGTCAGCAGGCTCACGGCCATCCAGATGCGAGTCCTCAAGGGCATTGCCGAACACGGAGGCGCAAGAATCCTCTCGGGTGCTTTTCTGCGTGCCGTCAACGTCCCCAATGCCGGAAGTGTCCGCAAATCCGTCCTCCGACTCGTTGACCTGGACATTCTCTACGAATTCGAGGGCCGCTACCGATTCACAAATCCCTTCTTTGCCGAATGGATACGCAGAAGCTGATCACATCCTAGCGTCTCCTCCGGCGTTTCGGCTTTTGCAGCCATCCCCCTCCCTACATAATTCTCAATGGCAAACCTAACTGTACCATTGAGAATTATCCCTGACCACCAGAAGCCCGGTCGGGGTCTGTCCCCGCGCATTCTGGAATCTCCATAAAGAAAATGTTCTTGCCTTTTTCCACCGTGTTGCCGAAATTCAACCTCTTACCAAGCGGGAGATCACATGTCCGCTTGTATGACGATACTATCATCCTCGCGTTTACACCTTGTGTGATCACCTGTTCTCCTGCCAGATCCCGTTCTCCTGTTCCCCGTCCCCCCACGCCGCGGGCAGTGGCATCTGCACGGACATGACAACATCCAGCTCTACGCCGAAATCGTGAAAGAGCGGCGTTATGAGACGGAGAGTGAACGCGACGAGGCGTTGGACGCAGTGGCGGGCGAGAGCCGGCGACTCGTGGAAATCGTCCTCGACAAGGCGCTGTTCGGTGTCCTTGACCAGCCGGGGGAGGAGTCCGACCATGCGTGACATCCTCATCGCGGAAGACAATGCCCTCCTCGCGAAAGGAATCTGCACGGCGCTCAAGTCCGAACGCTACCGCGTACGCCACGTCGCCGACGGCGCGGCCGCCCTCGCGGCCATCGCCGAGCAACGGCCCGACGTGCTGGTCTTGGACATCATGATGCCGAATACAGACGGGATCACCGTCTGCCGGACGATCCGCCGTACGGATGCCCACCTGCCAATCCTCATGCTGACGGCCCGCGGGCTGGACAGTCAGAAGGTCGAGGGACTTTCGGCGGGGGCAGACGACTACTTGACTAAGCCGTTCTCCATCGCCGAACTTATCGCACGCATCGCCGCCCTTCTGCGCCGCGCGCTACTTGCGGCTCCAACTGGAGCCGATAGGGGGCGACAGCTATTCAGCATATCGGTTCATGAACTTGTCAAGCGGCTTGTGGGACAGGCGGCTGCCACACTTGACCTCAAAGGGCTTGATATCGTCTGAAAAATGAAGGAATGTCATTTTG
>JAEDMC010000260.1 GCA_016303225.1 Kiritimatiellia bacterium | reverse complement strand
CGCCAGGAAACCCTCTTCCGTCCGACCGGAAATACACTTTTGAAGTTCTTCCGTCATGCCGCCTCTACAGTCTTCGCTTCGCGCTTTGCACGATCCTCCGCGAACTTTCTGCGACGTTCCTGCGCGGTCAGCTGGATCGCCACCAGGCCTTCACGCACCGCATCGGGATTCGACCTCGCGTGGGCTGGCGTATGGAATCCCAAGGACTCGTGCACCCGCTACACGCGGGCCGAAAATGAATCGCCGTATGTGTCGTGGGACTACTCCACGGTCTCGGTGTAGAAGACACTTCTGTCATTCGACGAGACGGTCGGCAAGATCGAGTCCTACAAGTTTTCGAACAAGGGTGTGAAGATGTGCAAGGCGACATGTGACAACTGCGACTTGCGCTATTTCTGTCATTTCAAATGAAGCGGCTGTTGAGAAGAATCCATCCGGTCGCGCCGGACGAGAAGCGGGGCCATGTAGAGCGGCAGATAGACGATACCGTCCTCGACTTTGACGTCCTTCTTGTGAAGGACGAAGGACGTGTCGAGGAAGTCCGCGTACTTGGCGCGAAACTTGTTGAGCGAGGCCGTGCCGTACTTTCGTCCGCTCTTGACTTCAAGAGGGGAGACGTTGCCCTTGACCTGCGTCCGCGACTTGGCAAGCAGGAAGTCGATCTCCATGCGGTTCGCCGCGTCGGTGCGGTCCGAGTTGGAGTAGAAGTAGAGCTTATGTCCGGCGGCGCGGATCATCTGCGCAACGACGTTCTCAACCAGCATGCCCTCGTTGAGTTCAATGTCGTCGTTGAGAAGCCGGTTGTGGATGTCTTCTGCGGCAAGTTCGCTTTCGTCGAAGGCGAGCGAAACGAGAAGCCCCGTGTCGCCGAGATAGCACTTGAGCGTCGTACGGTCCATATTGAGGCGGAGTCCAACGTTGGGCTCGCTCGCGCCGTAGCAGATGTTGACGGTCATCGCCTCCTTCAGCCATTCGAACGCGCCGTCGTAGTCGCGAATCCGGGCGCCGTCCGAGAGGGCGGAGACGGAGAACTTCTTCTCGTGCTTGGAAAGCTGAGCGGGAATCTCGCTGAAGATGGCGGCGACCTTTGTGCGGAGCGCACCGGCGAACTTGTGGATGTCCGCGCGATAGAGGTCGAGGATGTCGCGCTTCTCCCGTTCGACCTGGGCGAGGTTGTGGGTTTCGGCGAAGGTTTTGACGACCTGCGGCATGCCGCCGACGACGAGATACTGGCGGAAGGCGTCCATGATCTGCCGGTGCATGCCACTGCCGACGGGCTTCAGTTCGGCGAAGCGACGTTCGATGACGGGTATGAGCGCGGCGTTGCCGGTGGCCCAGAGAAACTCGTCGAAGTCCAGGGGGAACATCTTCACATGATGTTCTTCGGACGGAATGACGATGTTCTTGACGTTCTTGCGGATGGAGATAAGCGAACCGGTCTCGATGTAGTGGAAACGTCCGTCTTTGACGAGGTACTTAATGGCCTCGCGGGCCCTGGGGAAACGTTGCACTTCATCGAAGATGATGACGCTCTTTCCCGGGATCAGCGTCTTGTGGTAGGCGGCGCAGAGATACATGAAGAACTGGTCGAGGTCGTCCAGATACTCCTCGAAATACCTCTTGACCTTCTTGGTTGCCGTTGCGAAATCCACAATAAGGTATGCCGCATACTCGTTACGGGCAAATTCCTCGGCAATGTAACTTTTGCCCACGCGACGGGCGCCATCCAGCATGATCGCGGACTTCCCGTTGCTGGTGCGTTTCCATTCAAGCAGAGAGCTGTAAATCTTGCGTTTCATTGCTGTTTTCCTGTTTGTATGCGAAGATTATATCATACTTCTCTGTTCGGGTGCAAGTGCAACTTGGTCGATTTCAATGGATTCGGAAGTTCAAAATTCACACCTTTTCAAGGTATTCGCAAAGTGAAAACTTACACGTTTTCAAGCTATTCGAGAAAGGAAGCCGCATGAACCAGCAGGAACTCGACATCAAAACCGAGGGAAAGACGCCGACAAATGTCTCGGACTTTCGCTTTGCCCCGATCAAGGGCCAGCCGATGCTCCAGTGGCGCGGCAAGCGGCCGTTTACTTCGACGAGCTACTTCCCCGCGCAGGAGAAGGAGCAGCACGGCGAAGAGGTTGACGGCTGGCTCAACAAGATTTTCTGGGGCGACAACATTCAGGTGATGTCGCATCTGCTGAAGGAGTACCGCGGCAAAGTCGATTTGATCTACATCGATCCGCCGTTTGACTCAAAGGCGGATTACAAAAAGACAATTGAGCTACGGGGCAAGAAGGTTGAGAACGACCACAGCAATTTTGAGGAAAAGCAGTACACGGATATTTGGACGAACGATGATTATCTGTAGTTCATGTACGAGCGGATGGTCTTAATGAAAGAATTGTTGTCGGAAAGTGGATCGCTATATTTACATTGTGATTTTCACAAAGATCATCAGTTGAGATGCTTGCTCGATGAAGTTTTTGGTGCGGAGAACTTTCAACGTGAAATTATTTGGCAATTGGCAGGTGTCTCTGGCTATAAGAGTCTTGTGAACAATTTTGTGCGTGGGCATGATACGATTTTGTATTATTCAAAGTCAGGTGCATATTGTTTTAACAAAGTGTATTTGCCGTATAGCGAAGCGCAGTTAAAACGATTTTCTGCCGTTGACTAAAATGGGCGAAAATACAAGCCTATAACAAGGGATAAAAGAATTTATCTTGATGAAGCCAAGGGCGTGCCTATATCGGATGTTTGGACAGCTACCCCTAACCCCTAACACCTAACACACCTACACCTAACTCACGCAAAGGCGACGAGACGGAGCCAGCTCCGTCACGCAACCGAGCCAGCC
>JAEDMC010000259.1 GCA_016303225.1 Kiritimatiellia bacterium | reverse complement strand
GCTTCTCCGCGACCTCCTTGATGTTGGCAATCGCCTTCTCGATGTATCCGAAGTCGTTGATCATCTTACTTCTTCCCCTTCTTGCAGACGCGCTTGTAGTTGCGACCGATATTGTCCCAGAGTTCCAGCGCGTCGGGTGCGCCGACGACCGTGCCGTAGCCGCCGCGGTAGGTCCACGCAGCGAGGCGGTCGACGCCAGCCTCCTCGGCGATGTCGACCCACTTGTCGATCTGCTTCCAGTCCTTCGGCTGCTTGTAGTAGCCCATGAGCCAGCGCTCGGACTTCTTGCCGTACTTCTTCGCGATCGCGACGGTGCGCGCGGTGATGTCGCGGTAGAAGTCCTCCGGCAGCGCCCAGTTGATGATCGTCGTCGAGAAGACGTCGAAGTACGGACAAGCCCCGACCATGTCCCAGTTGTCGTAGCCGCGATACTCGCTCACATAGTAACCATTCTGGGTCGCATGGACGCAGCAGGTGATCTCCAGCTTCGGATCGATCTCCTTGAGCGCCTTCGAGGTTTCGCTCAGGACGACGAGTGCCTCGCGCCAGCGGAACTGCTTGACGTCGTTCGTCATGTAGCGCGGCATCGGATAGCCGTAATAGTCCTCGAAGCGCTTGCGGCAGACGGGGCAGTAGCATGTCCAGTCGTCCGCCACGCCGCCGGTGATGGATGCGATGCCCTTCGGGAAGGCGTAGTGCGGCTCGTCCCAGAAGAAGCCGTCCGGCTTCGCCTCACGGGCGAGCGTCGTGCAGAAGTTCTTGAAGTAGTCGCGATAGCTGTTCGTGTTGAAGCACGCATACGGCAGCTTCTCGCCGGTGAGGGCGCTCACCTGACGGTTCTCGACGTTGTCCTGCAGGAACTTCGAGACCTGCTCGCCGCCGAAGTACTTGCCGTTGCCCCACGGGTCGATGAGGACGCGGAGCCCGAGCTCATGCGCCTTCGCGACGATGGCCGGGATGTTCGGCCGCCAGAAGTCGAAGTCGAATTCGGTGACGGCGAGGATCACCTGCGTGACGCCGTGCGCCTTCATCTCCTTGAAGTCGGCCTCCGCGTGCTCGACGTAGTTAAGACCGTAATAGCTGATGGACGTTTCCTTGATCATGTTCGCAATCTCCTTTTGCCGCAAATTATAGCATTATCACCACCTCGGATGCAGTCCCGTTCTTCGCAAAATAACATCATCTTTCTGCTAACGACCAGTCTCTCAACTATGATATAATTCCCAATGTTATGAAAAGCAAAACGCGACACATCGTGGTCGCCTTGCGGATGGCCGGCATCGCAGGGCAAGACAAGTTGAGCGGAATTTTCGAATACCTCTCCGAAGGTCTTCGATGGAATCTCGCCATCTACAGAACCCAGAACGAATTCACGGCGGAAACCGTCCGCCATGAGATCAGGCGCGGTGCGGACGGCTTTGTCATCGGATTGACGAATGTGGACGACGCCCTTGCAGAAATCGCCAGAACGGACATTCCGGTCGTCATCATGAACGTCGATCCCGGCGCACTGGCGGACCGCAAATGCGGATACGTCAACGTGAAAAGCGACGCTGAGGCCATCGGCCGCGAGGCCGCACAGACGCTACTCGCTCAGGGCGTATACCGAAGCTACGGATATGCTGGCTACCGGACAGATGCGGACTGGAGTCATGAGCGTGGCCGCGCATTCCGCGATGCGCTGCAGAAAGCCGGCTTCATCGGACGGATGTTCGACGTCAGCCATTTTCCGGACCGCACGGAAGATCGCGACACCCTCGTACACTGGCTCAGGGCCCTTCCAAAGCCCTGCGGCATCCTGGCTGCCTGTGACGACCGTGCCTACGAGATAATCGACGTTTGCCGCGAAACGGGCATCAAGATTCCGCAGGAAGTCGGCATACTGGGCGTCAACAACGATCCGCTCCTCTGCGAGAACTCGGATCCGCGGCTCTCCTCCATCCAGCCGGACTTCAGACGGGAGGGATATTTGGCCGCCCAAGCGCTCCACCACGCACCGCGAAACCGAGACATCAAGGTCGGGCTCCGGCAGGTCGTCCACCGCGAAACGACTTATCCGATCTCCACTTCCGGCAAGCTGGTGCAAAACGCCATCGTCTTCATCTCGAAAAACGCGCACCAACCCCTCACCGCGCGTATGGTCGCCGAGAAGATGAAGGTCTCACGTTCCCTTCTCGACCTGCGCTTCAGGCAGCTGCAGGGCGAGACTGTCCGCGAGGTCATCAGCCGCATGCGACTCGACGCAGTCAAGCACCGTCTGGCCACCTCCCGCGACACGATCGAGCAGATCTCCCGCGACTGCGGATGGGAGAACATCAACTCTCTCAAGAACTTCTTCCGCAAAGCAACCGGCCACTCCATGCGCGACTGGCGAACGGACAACAAGTAGACGCAACGTCCTCTCCGCCTGCGGTGGAGAGGACGTTGGCGAGTGGCGTTACTCGTCGGCTAATGCTTCAAGCCGCTTGAGCCAGGCGTCGAAGTTCGGACACTGGCTGCGCATCTTCCCGATGCCGATCTTCCCCGCGATGACGATGCCGCGGGAGGCCTTCGAATAATGGCCGTTCGTCCAATTCAGTAGCCGATTGGACGGGGAGGTCTCAGGGCTGTTGTTGATCCGTTCCGGCGAACCGCATTCCGCCAACGCATTGCGGATGAGGGCGATGTCTATGCCCAGCTCACGGGAAAGGATCTCGGCATCGCTGAACAACAGGGCCTCGAATTCGTGAACAGCCGTAAAGGGAATGTAGCGGCGGTCTGCTTGGGCATTCGGCAGCTCCGCCCGGATGTCCGACACCGCAGCATCGTTCATGACCTTTGCGATGACATCGGGGGCAGGTTCGTGAAGGCCCCTGACATTTTCAAGCCCCGGCCACTCCTTGACGCCATAGTAAT
>JAEDMC010000058.1 GCA_016303225.1 Kiritimatiellia bacterium | reverse complement strand
TGTTTCTTTCGCGCATTTCAAGGTGCGTAGCGACTTCTGTTATTTCAGCGACAAGTGATCTTCCTCGTCACCATGCATGACGGCATACTCAAGCAAGGCGTCAAGTCGCTTGATCGCCTCTATCGTGTTGTCTCTCTGCGGCATCGCCATAGCACTTCTGTCAACTTTTAGATATCGCTAATCAAAGAGGATTCTTCGCTACGGCCCAATTGATCACGTAGTCTTTAGTATCAAATTTAATTCCGGCGGACTCAAGCAACTCCCGCCACTTGCTTGTCTTGACACAAGGCCTCATCCGGCTAAAGTAGTGAAGAATTCCACCAAATGCGCCCTCGTTGCCACCGCGCCGTGCAATTAGTTTTGCAAGTTGCGTCTTCCCCTCCCAGCGTTCTTCAATGCCACAAGACGGAGTACGTTCGTTACGGATTTCCAAAAGCGACTTGCCATTATAGGAGAAATACTTGGGACCTTGATATGCGCCTGAAGCATTCTTCCGAGGCATAAACTCTTTACAGTAACCAGACAGCGAATAATGGGCACCTTTGTATTCGATTTTCTTATCTCCTGCGACCGTTACTTCTGCGCCAGTCGGAACAAACACAAGCTTTGCACCATTAGAAATTTCGACTTCTGCAAACGAAAACGCCTTTGTCTTCCCTATGTTTTTGCGTATTGGCTTCACAACTTTCGCCTTAGCCGCTTCATGTCGCTTTATATTAGCGCGAATCTTTGCACCCGAACGCCCGACCACCTTGCCGCCTTTGTATTCTTCAACATCCACCTTATGCCCGCGCACGATAAGATTTTTGATTCTGCCAACAACCTCATCCAAGGGACATGCAAAGAATTCCGTCGCATCGCCGTCTCTAGTATAAATCCTATAATCCTGCAAAGCCGTATGGATAATACCTTCCAATCCAACAACATCATCAGTCTTTATGCCTAAATGAAAGTCAAAGTTTTCGTAGACCGCCGTATTCAGCGAACCCAGGCGATTCGTAAAATCCTTCGCATTGCCGATCTTCACGGCCTTAACCATTTTACCCCTAAAAATACCCTTCGCCTTAACAAGCTTTAGGCACTCGTTTGTAACAACATACACATAGCCCGCTTTGGGCTTGAATTTAAGGTTCTGCATCATATTGGGCATCCTCTCTAATCAGCAATTAAATGTTATCCTACGAGAACAGAATGACGTCCTCGTTTCAAGACTTTGCGACTCTCACCATTGGCAATGGCACTTCGGATCTTGGCATTGCGCAATTCAATACGCCAAGTATTTTCATGATACCATGAATCTTGAAACCAAATCATATCAACTCCGCAAGCGTCCAATACGGATCGCATTTCATCCAACTCGTTTGGATTCACATTGTACGGATGTGAAACAAATATTCTCCCCTTCTCCATCATCGGCGTCAGGTAGTAGCGGCTGAGATGAATTCCACTACAAATCCCGACAGCCTTCCGAATCGCCGAGGACCGCAGCGGTCCGCTCTCAAGCAGCTTCAGGATGCGCTCAACGATCTCAGGTCCCTTTTGGTCCGCCGACCAGGGCATCGGCGTATTCCCGCCGACCCGCGGCGAACCTGAGATGATGATCACGTTCTTCATGATGTATTCTCTATTTTACAATTTCAACTCGTAATTCGTACTGCGACCGCCGGAAGCCGACCTTTTCAAGATGCCACGTCCGACCAGATCGTTGAGGTCGTTCAGCGCGGTATCAGACGACACCTTGCAGATTTTCGCCCATTTCCCGGACGTCAGCTTCCCGGCAAAGTCATCAAAGAGCAGGTTGAGCATCTTGCGCTGCCGCTCGTTGAAATACTCATCGGCACGCATGTCCCAAAACCTCGATTTCCTCAACGTCGCCTCAAGCGCACTTTCGGCAGACGTCAATCCGGCATCTATGCGACCGACAAACCATTCTATCCACTCAGTGATGTCACCATCTGAATGACCAAGCGATTCGAGCAGGGAATAATATCGCTTTCGCTCCTGCATGATCGCATTGGAAACGCTGTAGAACTTCGCGCCCTGCCCATCGCTCCGCGCGATCAGCATGTCGGAAATCGCCCGCGAAAGACGTCCGTTGCCGTCATCAAAGGGATGGATCATCACAAACCACACATGGGCCACGGCCGCCTTCACATAGAGATCCATCCCGTCCGCCGCATTGTACCACGCAAGAAAATCACGCATCAATCCAGAAACGAGAGTCGGTGATGGCGCACTGTAATGCACTTTCTCATGTCCGAATCCACCCGAGACCACTTGCATTTCACCGTCGCGATACCTTCCGGTCGCGATCTTGTAAAGTCCGCTGTAACCGGTCGGAAACAAGGCCGCATGCCATCCGAACAGGCGATCCTCCGTCAATTCGCCCTCGGCGTTCATAACGGCATCAAGAGTCACCGACACCGCCCCGTCGACATTGCGCGGAACAGACCTGCCATCGTCCGGAAAATCAACCCCAAGCCGTCGACAAAGAGAAGATCGAACATGCCCAGGATCAAACTTCTCGCCCTCTATTTCGGCGGACTTCGACACCTCTTCGACAAATGCCTCCAAGCAGGCCTTGTTTGAAGTTATGACTCCAGCTGTCAGGAATTGAGCGAGAACCCGTCCCTGATGATGACGAACTGACGCCACCGATGGACAGATTCGCTCATAATCAATCGTGAACTGAGTCCAATTCTCTTTTTTATGCAGATACATGCTCGCATTGTACCATAGTCCCCGTGTCGAAATCAACTATTCGCCGCATAAATTCGGCGAATCGGCCATCCAATCGCCGATAAAACATCGTCATTCCTCGTCTTCAGTATCCGATTCATACAGGCCTTTCGCAATCAGGCGTACCTTTTCAAGCCAAGAGCCACTTCCACGCCGGCATGATACAGAACTCTCGCAGAATCTCCCGGGGACCTGAAGGGTCAGACTTGATTGCCACAGTAAATTACCACAGCAGGCATTTGATCTCATAGCGGCGCCATCCTCCTGATCCGATCGGACCCTGCCTTTGTGAGCGCGTATTCCTGACGCGGCGAATTCTGATGAT
Source organism: Kiritimatiellia bacterium (assembly GCA_016303225.1). Taxonomy (GTDB): domain Bacteria; phylum Verrucomicrobiota; class Kiritimatiellia; order RFP12; family UBA1067; genus UBA1067. The sequence continues at coordinate 11,874 of JAEDMC010000058.1, read as the reverse complement.
CCGGATCCGTGCGGACGAACAGCCCCGCCTCCGTCAAAGGACGGAGATACGCCTTCGTGAAATACTCACGGCTCGTGATGCCCAATGTCGTGCGCAGGTAGGCCGGCGACCCGGGGTCCCACTTGCAATTAAACCGAGAGGCCCTCACCTTCACAAGCAAGCTGCGCGAAGATTAAAATCGAATGCCTTCAATATTTTAAGTATTGTAGACAACGCGGGATTTCCATCGGCCGAGAGCGTCTTGTACAGGCTCTCGCGTCCGAGTCCCGTCTTCTTCGCAACTTTGCTCATGCCTTCCGCACGAGCAATGTCACCAAGCGCCGCAGCAATGACTGAAGCGTCGCCGTCTTCAAACGCGGCATTGAGATAAGCCTCACGCTCCTCTTTCGTCTTCAGATGGTGCTCCGCCTTCCAGATTGTTGTCTTTGTCTTCATCTCCGCCTCCTCACAAATTCGCAGCCAGCTCCTTTGCCCTAGCAATGTCTTTTGCTTGCGACGACTTATCCCCACCAGCCAACAGAATCACCAGCTCACCGTTGCGAACTGTATAATAGATTCAGTAGCCTGGCCCAAAATGAAACTTCAACTCGGAAACGTCATCACCAAGATCCTTGTATTCGCCAAAGTTGCCTAATGACATTCGGCGAAGCCTAACCAAGATACGAGCCTTCGCAACCGTATCCTTCAGTTTGGCAAACCACTTCTTATAGACATCCGTTTCTCGAATCGTCATGTCCATGATTGTATCACACAGGATACAAACCTGTCAACTGGAGGTCCCCAATTTTTGCGAGAACTACCGAGCCTCCGCAATGCCCTGCGCGGTTTTGCCCTTTTTGAAGCAATAATTGTCTTCCTTGGCTGATCTTCGCTATACTGCGAAGTCCTTACACAACCCAGGAGGACAATACGGTGAATGATAGCAAATGCGCCGCAAAACTTTGGGGATTTTGGCCAGTCTACAGGCCCGGAACTCATTGCAATTTAATGCGCTTATGGTTCTTTTTCGCCAGAAGCGGAATGACGAACTGCCAGTCGTTCAAGGAAAGTCTGAAGGCGAATCCGGACAAGGCATTCGACCTTGTCATGAGGAATGGGGTCTAAAGTAAATCACCATGAGCGTCTAACGCCCCGACTTTGTCACTTCGTCGGAGGAAAAATCGTCCGCCTCCATCGCGCAGCACATTCAGTTGGTGCACCTAGAGGGACTCGAACCCCCACGCTTTCGCAGTGGAACCTAAATCCACCGTGTCTGCCATTCCACCATAGGTGCCAGTAGCGAACATTATACCAAAGTCGAAGCGAAGCCGCAGACGGCGCGCGGCATCACGGTTGCGCCGCAGGACGGGTCAGGACGTCCGGGAGCCGGCACGTGTCCGAGACCTTGCAGTCGATGAGGCAGCCGTCGAAGTCCTGCCGATTGGAGTAGGACGGGATGGTGACGCCTTCCAGCGTGCAGTGCCGGAAGAACTGCGCGCCCCACCGGGCCGGCGTGAGCGAGACGTTGCGGAACGTGCAGCGCTCATAGAGGTTCGTCGCGTTGACGCGCGGAATCGCGCAGTTCTCGACCGTGCAGTCACGCCAGGTCCCGGAGTTCCAGCGCGCCCACGTCCAGCGGCAGTCACGCAGCGTGCAGCCTTCAGCCGCGCCGGGCGAGGCCTCGACGCCGACAAACGTGCAGTTGCGGAACAGTCCCGTGCCGCTGGACTGGACGCGGAAGCGCGCGTTCGTCGAGGCCGAGCGGAAGTCATAGCCGTCGAAGACGATGTTCCAGTCTTGGTAGACCTGTCCGGAGCCACCCAGCGAGAGCTCCTTGCGATAGACGTTCCCGTCATAGCGCCCGTAGCCCGTGCGGTTGCGGTTCGCGCAGCAGAAGGACGCCGTCGTGCAGTCGTTCGAGCGGATGCACGGCGAGTATGTGCGCGGCCAGAGATGGATCGCGCCCACGTTTCCCTCGTAGACGAAGTTGTGCCCCGCGCACGTGAGGAAGTCGTTGTTCGGGTTGTCGTGGAAGCGGTTGCGGCGGAACGTCACGTCCTGCATGCCGTCCCACCCGTCTTCCGCGTCAAACGCGCATGTCGCAAGCGCTTCGCCCGAGCGCAGGAACTCGCAATCCTCAAGCAGCCAGTTGCGGCATGCGCTCATCGCATAGCCGACGGCGCGGCAGCGCTCAAACCGGCAGCGGCGAATCGCGCCGTTCTGCGGGATCTTCAGCAGCATCACCGTCAGGTCGCACGTCTGCGCCTCCTCCTGCGAGGCGACCTCGATCGAGAATCTCGCCGTCCGTGCGCCGGGCGGGAGGCGCGACACGCGGTACTGCGAGACGACCTCCGCCTTGAGGAAGGTGTTCGAGACGCCGAAGTAGGCGACCGTCAGGTTCCAGTTGCGCGTGCGGATTCCCTGATAGCCGAGCATCTTCGAGACCGTCAGGTACTTGAACGGCACGAATCCCGTGACATCGACCGCACGGCTCGTCCACCGCGCCGTGTCCGTCCCGTCGAAACGTCCGTCCGGCAGGTAGCCGCCCGGCGTCCACGGATGGCTCTTCCCCGCAAGGCCGATCGTATTCGCGGCCGGGCCCTTGCGCCCGGCGTAGGTCAGCCAGTCGCCTGGCGCGTCCTTGCCTGCCCCGTTCGAGCCGCCGTAGCCGGTGACGTTGCGCGTCACGACGTCACGCACCTCGGCATACCACGCCGCGCTGTCGATCTCCCAGCCGCAGACCCATTCGGAATGGTTCGGACTGTTCGCATAGTCGTGTTCGAAATAGTCGCCCTCGACCACGCCGTTCTCCAGCGCGGCGTCCGAACCGCTTCCGATGCGGAAGGTCAGCGCGCGGCAGCCGGCGAATCCGTTCAGCTTGACGGTCGCTCCGCCGAGGTCCAGCGTCAGGCCGGACGGAATCGTCACCGGCGTCTCGTCAACGCGGTAGACGCCGCGCGGCAACGTCACCTTGCGGACGCCGGCCGCGCGCTTCTCGTCCAGGAGCCGCTGCAGGCCCTCTCGCGTCGCGCGGGCCGCGCACGCAACGGCGTTTGTGTCGTAGCCTGCGTCGCGAACGATCCGCACCATCTCGAAGGCGCGGTTGACCGGCACGCCGTCCACCGCCGGCACGTAGACCGCGTAACCCGGACGGGCCGCGTCCGCATGCGGATGGGCGGCCAGGAACTCCTCGACGCGGCGAAGCCCTTCCGCCGCGCGCTTCTGCCAGTTGTCTCGGCGGTTGGCGAAGGCCGCATCGACCGGCACAGGAACGATCCGCTCGTAGTCGCTGTCCAGCCGCACGACGCCGTAGGCCTTCAGCTCGTCGGAGGTCACGCGCACCCACTCGCCGTCGCGGCATGTGCCGAAGTCACGGGAGACAACGCGGAAATCATGCCAGACGACGCCGGAGGGAAGCCCGCTGCGCCGGTCCCTCGCCTCCACGGACAGCGTCCACGCGCCGCGCGCCAGCACCCCGAGGTCGATCTCCCCGTCTCCCGTCTTCACGTCGTACGCGACCTTCTCGCACCAGTTCGTGCCGTCCGCCGACCAGCGCATGGTCACGTCAAAACGCGCGGAATCGTCTTTCGCCCGCGCCTTGGAATGATTCCAGTCGGTGACGTAGTAGCCGATGCGCACGGACGATCCCTCGCGCACCGTCGGCTCGACGTAGTAGGTCGAGACGTACGGATACTTGAGATGGTCAGGCGTCCGGTAGTCGCCGAGCTCGACCTCCTTTCCGGCTCCGGCATCCGTCAGGTAGCCCGGCAGCATCGGCGCAGCGGGCGCGGCCAGAGCCAGCGTCAGCGTCAGTGTCAGGAATCGCGTCTTCATGTGATGGGGTCTCCTCTGGAACTGTTGCAAGTCTGGCCTTTCCTCGTTAGATCACACAGTGCTTCAGTTCCTTGCCGTCAAAATAACCAAATGACCGCTGCGTGCCGCCCTTGGGAAGCGAGACGGATCCGGGATTGAAGATCGTCGTGCCGCATTCGAGCCTCTTGAGCTCGGGGATGTGGGTGTGCCCGTGGGCGAGGACAGTCCCAATGCCGACTGGCGGCAACTTGTGCTCGTTCCAAAGATGTCCGTGCGTGAGGAAGAACGTCTCCGTTCCCGCTTCGAGAATCGCGTAGTCGCTCATCATCGGGAACTCGAACATCATCTGGTCCACCTCGGCGTCGCAGTTGCCGCGGACCGCGACAATCTTGTCCTTGCGGAGGTTCAGCATCTGCGCGACCTTGACGGGATCGTAGAAGTCCGGGACTCCGTTCCTCGGCCCGTGGTAGAGGAGGTCGCCCAGAAGGACGATCTTGTCATAGCCGAGCGTCGCCGCGCTTTGGAACGCCGCCTCAAGAGCGGACGGCACACCATGGATGTCGCTGAGGAACAGGATTCTCATCTTCAGTGTTCTCCGTCGGACGCGTTATCGTGCGCGGGAAGCCCCTCTTCGACCGAGAAGTCGTAGAAGCGGTTGCGCCCCTCGCAACCGGTGATGCCCGCCCAATACGAAAGCTGCAAGGCGTCGTCCGAATAGCCGAAGGTGCGGCCCCCGCACTCGACGGTCATCCGCCGCGTATCCTTGTAGGCCTCGACCGTAACCGCCAGCTCGTACTTGCGCTTCGCCTCGAACGGCGCGCGCAGAAACGCCGCGAGCGTCCACTTCGCCTTCCCGTCGATCCAGTCGTAGCGCCAGACGTTGATGCCCTCGTTGTAGAGGACGACCTCATGATGGCGACGGAACTCGGGGTGAAGTCCGTCCGCCGACGTTCCCATCTCCGGCGCAATCACGATCAGCGGCGCCATCAGATGGTCGAAGCTCATCGTCGACGCAATGCGGCACTTGCCCTCGAGCTTGCGTTTCAGGAGCATGCTCGCATAGACCTCGGTGACATGGTCGCGGTAGAGCTCTTCGTCGCTCCAGGCGCCGGAGGGATTCACCAGATGGTCGGACTCCTGGACAAATCCGTGGGCATACGACCAACGGCTGGACTTGGCGACCATCCAGTCATCCGGATTCCACGATCCCTTAGCAAAAAGAAACTTCATCTGAATATTAGGATCTGAACTCCACCGCGTTCAACAGCGGCACTTCCTTGAAATGCTTTTTATTCCCAATAGCCCAGCATCTTCGCAATGAACTTCTTCAAGTCCTTACGCTCGACGATCTTGTCGATAAAGCCGTGTTTCTCGAGATACTCGGCGGACTGAAAATCGTCCGGAAGCTTCTGGTGGATCGTATTCTCGATGACGCGACGTCCTGCAAAGCCGATCAAGGCCTTCGGCTCCGTGATGTTGATGTCACCGAGCATCGCGTAGCTCGCGCTCACGCCGCCCGTGGTCGGATCGGTGAGGACGGAAATGTAGGGAAGCCCCGCTTCCTTCAGGTAGCCGATTGCCGCGGATGTCTTCGCCATCTGCATGAGCGAGAGAATGCCCTCGTGCATGCGCGCGCCGCCCGAGGCGCTAAAGAGAACGAGCGGACGCCGCTCGCGGATTGCCTGTTCGCAGGCGCGCGCGATGCGCTCGCCCGTGCCCGTGCCGAGGCTGCCGCCCATGAACGCAAAGTCCATGACGCCGAGCATCGCCGGGTGTCCGCCGATCTCGCACGTGCCCATCACAATTGACTCGGTCTCGCCCAACTTGGCGATCGTCGCCTCGACCTTGGCCTTGTAGGGACCCGTCGCGTCGTGGAACTCGAGATGGTCGGAATAGGAGACCTCACGGAAGACCTCCACGAACGATCCTTCGTCCGCAATCTGCACGATGCGCTCGCGGGCAGAGAGCCGCCCATGGTAGTTGCATTTCGGACAGATGCTGTTGTTCTTCTTCCAGACCGCCTTCTCGAAGTGGCTCTTGCACTTCGGGCAGATCGCCCATAGCGCCTTGGCCGGCGGAATCTTCGGTTTCTCCGTTTTCGCTTCAAACCAACCCATATCTCACCCCTTCGCTACCAACTACCATCTACAAACTACCATCTACCGGCTAGAACGGCATGAAGACGATGCCGTAGATGGAAGCAGGCTTCCCGCCCAGCGCACGGAGCCCGTGCTTGACGACGGAATTGTAATAGGCCGTGTCACCGGGCATGAGAACAGACTTCTCGTTGCCGTAGGTGAGCTCCACTTCGCCGGCGATGCAGATGATCAGCTCCTCGCCTTCGTGGGACGACACCTCGTCAACACCATCTGCGGCGAACTCGATGCGGAACGGATCCATATGACGGTCGGGCTTGCCGAGCGCGAGCGAGTGCGACGCGTAGCCGAGCACATTCGTGCCTTCCTTCGCGACGGCGTTCGCCTCGAGATCCTTCGCCCGCGTGATAATCGGATCTGGCTTGAACTGATCGTCCATGAACGTACCGAGACGCTGGCCAAGCGCACGGGAAAGCTTCGTCAAAACGCCGAGGGCCGGCAAGACCTGCCCCTTCTCGATCGAATTGATGACCTTCTCGTCGATCCCGCTCTTCTGGGCGAGATCGAAGACACTCATGTCGAGCTTCTCACGGTAAGTACGAATGCGTTTGCCGACGCTTGATTCCTTGAACATTTTCCGCTTCTCCTTTAGCGGACATATTATAGCAAAATATTGAGCAATTCGGCGACGATCTTGCCGCTCTTGAGGAGCGAATCCTCGGATATCTTATCCATCGTGTCCTGAGGCGTATGCCAATAAGCATTCTGAGGACCATATTCGAAGTCAATGAGGTCGACAGCCGGATAACCACGGTCCAAAAACGCCACATGATCGTCTTTGACCGATTCCGTCATCGGCTTAACAATATCTGGATATCCAGCCCTCCGGGCGGCATGCTGAACAAGTTTCGCCAAGGTCTGCGTCCCGTTGGACGGGATGGAGATCGACAGATCCTTGTCGCCGAGCATGTCCAGACAAACGACGGCCTGCACCTGTCGGTTTTCGGACGCAATCATTTCCACCGCTCGCTTGGAGCCCCAAAACCCGTCATTGGGTCCATACGACTCCATGCACTCCTCGCCATCCGCCCAAACCAGCAGGAGGTTCCCCTTGCGACCCTTCCAACTTGAAACGGCATTGGCGACACCGACAAGCAGACCGGACGTCGAAGCGCCGTCATTGGCGCCGGGACAGTTGCAACCGGGCTTCGTGTCGTAATGGGAAATAAGGACAACCCATTTCGCGCGCGCATCGTCCGACTTGAATTCGGCGTACAGGTTGGTGAAGTCACGCTCGCCCTTCGGCGTCATCGCCCTGAAACAGTCTCGCCGCACGTCGGCTCCCGCCGCACTCGCCGCATCCAGGATGCGGTTGGCCGCGATGACATGGCAACGAAGCGTTCCTGCGTCTCGTGGCGTGCATTTTTCCACAAGCTCACCGGCCGTTTCGTAAGCCAGACGAGCATCCTGAGCGGTGAACTCAAGCGCAGCAGCTAACAATAGGGAAAACATCTTCAGTCCAACGACACGCCGAGCATCCGGATAATGCGGTCAAGATCGTCATTGTTGAAGAAGTCAATTTCGACGACGCCCTTGGTGTGCTTGCCATTCTGATGGGTCACGCCCGACGTGACGCGAACCGCACAACCAAGATGGCGCTTCAGCTTGTCGGACAAGTTCCGCACATAGCCATCAGGCAAATCCGGCACGCCCTTCTGCCGCACTTCAACCGGAGAATGAATGCGCGCGACCTTCTTTTCCAGCGCCCGCACCGTCAGCTGGTCATTGACACAGTCCCGCGCCAACAGCACGCGCTCCTTCTCGTCGTCGACGGATAGCAAGACCTTGGCATGCCCGACCGACAAAAGCGAAGACGAGACGAGTTGCTTGACTTCCTCCGGAAGCTCCAAAAGACGCGTCGCATTGGCGACCGTCGCACGCCCCTTGCCGACCTTCTCCGCCACTTCCTGCTGCGTCAGGTTGAACTTGTCCTGAAGCGTCTTGTAGGACACGGCCTCCTCGATCGGATTCAGGTCCTCGCGCTGCAGATTCTCCGTGGTGGTCATGATCGCAGCGGTCTGATCGTCGGCTTCCACCAACGTAACGCGGATCTTCGCCCACCCCGCTAGCTGCGCGGCCCGAAGACGACGCTCGCCGGCGATCAGCTCGTACTTGCCCGTCGCCAGCTTGCGCACCGTCGGCGGTTGCACAAGGCCGTTGTTCTTCAACGACTCGGCCAGTTCCCGCAACTCGTCCTCGCGGAAGTCGCGACGAGGCTGGTAGGGCGAACGCTCAATGTCGTTGATCTTGAGCTCGAGAATCTGCGAAACCGCCGCAGGGACGACTGGCGCGGCACCAAGCAGGCTGCCGACTCCGCCACCGAAGTTCACACTTCGGCCGAGACCGTGCTTCTTCTTGTCAAGCGCAACGGGGGCCTTGGAGGTCCCCGTCGCCTTTTTCAGGAATGGATTGACTTTCGCCACAGCTCACTCAAATCAGAAATAGCCGTTGACAATCGGGAGCACCTTCCACGAATTGTCCATGATGATGTTGACGAGACCAATCTGGAAGCCCCACGGGCACTCCTTGGCGTAGTTCACGAGACCGATCTGGCAACCATGAAGTTCTTCCGTATAGTTGAAGAGGCCCGCGACGTCACAGCCGTAGGCGACCGGCGACCAGTTGGTGCCGATCGCGATGGCGCAACCGTAGCTCTGCTCAGTGCAGACATTGGCGAGGCCGGCGATCTGCACGCCCCAGAACTTCTTCTGATACGAACCGACGAACTCGGTGTCCCAACCGCGCATGTCACCATCACGATAGGCGAACGCACCGACATCAAAACCATAGGTCGTGCCATAGCAGAAGTTGCCGCCGAGCGTCACGCGCATGCCGTAGACATCCGCCGTCGCCCAGTTGCAGAGGCCGGCAACCTGAAGGCCCATCATATCACCGCGCGTCGCCATGGCGATACCGGAGACTCCAAGCCCGTACATCTTGCAGTTGTCAGCCCAGATGGCGCTGATGTCCAGACCGAACACGTCCCACTTGTGGCAGCCCCAGGGCAGCTGAACCGGCGAGGCAAGGCCAATGGCAACAGGCGTCCAGCCAATGGCCTCGTACTCGTTCTCGTTCTCGATTTCAACATCGGCATTCTGCGCGAAAACCGAAGCGGACGCCGCAATCGCGAAAGCGGCAAGGCCGAACTTGACTGTCTTCTTCATGTGTGTTTTTCTCCCTAGGATGTGATTTGAAATGTTTCAAGCTACTATTCTACACTTTCGTCGCCGCGCCGTCAAGGGCGGATGGACAATGATCTCGCTCGTATCGAGCGCGGACCTTCAGAAAGATCCAGCCCGTCATCGGTACAGTCACGATGTAGACCAAACCGACAACTCCCAGCGTCAACCAGAAGTTGGACACAAGGAACGCAATCAGCAACAGCAGCCCCGCCAGCACAAACGGCAGCCAGGACTTTGAAATGTGCAGGTGCTTGAGCGAAATGGTCGGCAGGCGAGACGCCATCAACGAACCGACAAAAAGAAGCATGAAGATGCCGAGATACGGCGTCGGCGACCACTTGGGACCAAGCGCAAGCGAAATCATCGCCGGCGTCAGCACCATCCAGCACCCACCTGGCGCAGGAACGCCCGTAAAGAAGTTCTTCCAATACGGCGCGGTCTCCTGCTCCAACATCGTGTTGAAACGCGCGAGACGAAAGCAGTCGCACATCGCATAGTAAAGCGCACACCCGAGAACAACGCGGATCAGAATTGGATTCACCGGTTCGCCATCAATCATGTGCGTCGGCCCGCCCGTGAACCAGAAATACATGAACATCGCCGGTGCCACGCCGAAGTTCACGAAGTCCGCGAGCGAATCGAGCTCGGCGCCCAGCTTGGAACTCGCGTTGAGCATCCGCGCAATGCGCCCGTCCATCCCGTCGCAGACAACCGCAACGAGAAGCGCCCACAGGGCCTCCTTCCACCGCCCTTCGGACGAAAAGGATATGGACGTGATGCCGGCACAGGCGGCCAGCGAAGTCACGAGATTCGGAACAATCGCCCGCAACGGAATGCGATCAGGACGCGGCTCGCGATTCCTCCGCTTCCCGCCTCTCATACGAAACTTACTCACGACAGATGACCGAGGACCGTCTCACCGGCGACCATCGTCTGTCCGACACGGACCTCCGGCTTGACCCCCTCGGGAAGATAGACATCAAGACGACTACCGAAACGGATGAGCCCGAAGCGGTCGGCGCGCTTGAGCGTCTGACCCTCCTCGACCTGCGGCACGATCCGACGCGCCACCAGTCCGGCGATCTGCGTCACGCCGTAGACCTGGCCGTTCTCCGCCTTGACGAGATAGTTGCAACGCTCGTTCTCCTTCGACGCCTTGTCGAGGGACGCATTAAAGAACTTTCCGGCCGCGACATAGTCCTTCTTCAGGATCTCGCCCGCCGTCGGCAACCGGTTCACATGGATGTCGAAGACACTCATGAAGACACTCACGCGCCAGAACGTCTTGCCCTTGTACTCCTCGATCTCACCGAGCGCATCGGGAAGCTCGCACTCCTGGATGAGACAGACGCGACCGTCGGCCGGCGAGAGGATGCCCTTCTCGTCCTCGGGCGGATAACGCACCGGATCTCGGAAGAAGAGGAATACGCCATACGCGAGCAAAAACACCGGAACGACCATCCACGCGAGCCACCAGAAATGGCTCGCAAGAATCGCCACGACAAAGGCGACAGCCATCGCAATCGCCCCGAACTTCATCCCCTCGGGGTTGATGTGCGGGAAAAGATAGGCCGAATTCGAAAAATCTGGTGCGGGTTCGTTCATTGTTTTCAGCTGACCGAGATGCGGATTCCGCCTCCCGGATTCTGGGGTTTCGGCGCGTTCTTGCGCAAAGGACCGATCAGACAGAAGTGGATGCGCCCGTCCGTCTTCGGCGCCTGCTCGACCGTGCACTCGTCCTTGATCATCGCCAGAACCTCGGCGATCTTGTCCTCGCCGATGTCACGGTGCGCGTTCTCGCGCCCACGGAACTGGAGTGAGAGCCGGACTTTGTTGCCGGAGGCCAGAAACTCGCGGATCTGCTTCAGCTTGTGGTTGATGTCGCCGATGTCGGTACCGGGATGGAACTTGATTTCCTTCACCTGAGTACCCTTCTGGGCCTTGCGCGCCTGCTTCGCCTTGATGGACTCTTCGTACTTGAACTTTCCGTAGTCCATGATCTTGCAGACCGGCGGCATCGCATTGGGCGTAATCTCAACAAGATCCAGCCCGCGGTTCTCCGCCAACCGCTGCGCATCGCGCGTCGCCATGACGCCGAGCATCTGTCCCTGAGCATCAAGAACGCGAACCTGCGGAACGCGAATCTTGTAGTTTACACGAGTGAACTGTCCGATAACCCACCTCTTGTTTTTGTGTTGATAATGCCATATTGTACCAAAACTGTTGGCAGCTGTGCAATATGGGGAAAGGATAACCGATCGTCGGCCACGTCCGCGTCTCGTCAGGCGACGCGGGGCGCTGCGCCGACGTAGTTCGTCATTCATCCTCTTCCATGGTAGCTCCTCGCCCGTGCCGCCGGATCAAACCACCTTATCGCCTGCCGATAGCGGCCGAGCGTGAAGTATTCCTCGCCGATCATCATCGCCAGGCCATTCGGATGCATGGCGGACTCGCGCGACCCGATGGCCTTCTTCAGCCCGCCTTCAAACAGGCGCTCGCCGACCTCGATGGCCCCCTCGTGATCGCCGGCGGCCGAAAGCGCCCGCATCAGCCGAATGGACATCGCGACCAGGTAGCCCGCGTCGACACGCTGCCTGTCATAGAGGACGGCCCGGTCCAGCGCCTTGCGGGCCGTCACGAGCGCATGTCGTCGATGCCCTCGCGCGCGGCCTCCCACTGGATCGTGTCAATGACGCCGTCGCTCGTCGGCTGGACCATGCAGAAGTTCTTGTACATGCTGCTGG
>JAEDMC010000057.1 GCA_016303225.1 Kiritimatiellia bacterium | reverse complement strand
ATCCGGCGGAAGATCCGGCGGTGAAGAACAAGTGGAACCCCGCGAAGATCCACGCTGACAGATGGTGATGGTGATGCGAAAGACATTCTTTTGCGCCGCGTTCGCAGGAGCGTTGGGCTTGGGCGCTGGCGCAGTGCCGGTTTCGCCTGAATCGGCGCAGGCCTATGTGCGCGCGACAACGGGTGCGAATGCCTCGAACGTCGTTCTCTATTCGCCGGCGGAAGCGGCAAAGATCATCGACACCGTCTTCAAGCCGAATCGCGGGGATGAGTCGGACTGGCCAGATTGGAAGTTCGAACGGATGAAACGCCTGGTCGCGGACGGCTTCGCAGCGCTGATCGGTTACGATGACATTGGACATGAGGCAGGGGATTGGGAGAAGACGTTTGCGACACGGGAATACCGCCTTGTCCACCGTTTTCACGATCGGGACGAGCGTTTGGGCCAGCGGAACGACGAGGAGTTTGTCTATTACCTGCCCGAGTCAGGTTTCTATGTCAACTGGATCACTTTCCGCAAGGATACTGGAAAGAAGGTCTATGGAATTGGAACGACTCCCGATGAACCAAAGCCAGTTGCGCTTCTGTTCGGATCGGATGTGAACGTCGGTCTCGGCAATCGCGCCGGGACGAATGTCGACGTGTCCGTTGTTGCCGATGTGGAGACGGTGACGCTCTCGTCCGTTTCGGGGCTTGAGAAGGTCATTGCGGCTGGCGGAACGGATCGCAATGCAGTGAAGAGGGGTGTGTTTCCTGTTGGTCATTATCGCGTTTCGCTGCTTGTGCGCACGGCTCTTGTCGGCGACGCGCCGGCGAACCGCCTTGTCTTCACGGCGAAGACGGGCGCGGCGAATGCGACGGTGGGTGGACATTGGCTTTTCTACCGCGGGATGACGCTGAAGGTCGGACTGCGGAAGGCAGAGAAGGGGTTTTCGGTCTGCCGTATCGAGCCGGTTCTTCCCTATCCGCCGTTCACGACCGACGGCATCGTCGTCTGTGATGCGGAGGTCTCCAGAGAATCGCGTTTTTCGCTGGTGGATCGTGACTTCGCCGCAGTCGACCGCGGCAGTTTGACGGTTCTCTACGGGGATCATACGCGTGTTGATTATTTCTCTGATCGCAGTCTGATTGAGGGATGTTGCGGTATGCTTCCTGATTTCGGCTTGAATGCGTGGCAGCGTGTCTGGACTCACGGGAAGGAAGCCCGGCTTGACTATTGGCGAAATGCCTGGTTTGCCGACACCCAGAGTCGTCGGCTGGAGCAGGTCGATCCCGAATCCGAGGTGCCTCTTTTTGCGCCGGCTTTGAAGTCGCTTGGCCAAGGGGAAGATCGCTTGCGGTTTAATTGGTGGAATCTTGTGCTTTCATATGTTTCGATCAGGCCGCCGGCGACGATGAAGGACGCGGTGGAGTTCCTGACGGTTGCGTCGCGTCCGTGCGCATGTTCAGATGACGAGGCGTATCGGATTGTCGTCGATTCGAAGGTGGCACAGCGTCCAGTGCGTCCGTTTGCCGTGTCACGGATCGGTGCATGGGAGGCCTTGCAGCGCGTTGCATCCGAAAACGGCTGCAAGATAGAGATCAGCGGCACGAACGTCACGCTGACTGCCGAATTGTCTGATGCCGAAGTTGTGACGCCTCGTGTGACGGAGCTGGAGGCGACGCTTGCGAAGGAGGGATTCGGTTCGGTCGTTGGGGCTCGGTATGCGCGGGTCTCATTCAGTCCATATGGACTTTGGAAGGGGAAGGACTGGCGTGGCCGTAACAGCTGTTTTAACATTGGCAAGACTGCTGTTTCTGAGGCGGCGCTGGAGCGTGCGATAGATGAAGAAGGAGAGCTGTCGGGAAATGGGTGGATGCGAACGGCGTCCGATGGGTCGGAAGAGTTCTTGGCGTTTGATTCCGTCTGGTGGAACGCGGCAAAGGGATGGCGTCCGAACGGTGAAAAGGACGATGTCATTGGTCTATGCGGGATGTCCGTTCGCCTGCGGCGCGATCTTTTCCGTTCGATAGACACCCTAAACCTGCTTGCGGACGGTGCGTTTGGCTGGAATGAAATTCTGAACGAGGGACAGGTCAAGGTTGATGCGACCGCTCTTGCGTTCGCGCTCCACGCCTGTCAGGCTGGTTTTAAGTCCGAGGGACAGCAGTTGATTGACGCCATGTGGAGGCGTCCAGCTGCGGCGAAAAAGGCACTCGCCAAGCTGCGCGAGCGAATCGGCCGACCGGAGGCAAAGTGCCGAACTTCGCGTGAATGGTACTTGCTGATGCAGGACAGGGCAGAAAAGCAGGCGAAGGAAAAGGACGAAGGTGAAGACAAGGAGGATAAGGATGAAGGTGACGCCGATTAAGGACTATCGTGAACCGCGCTATCCGACGATTGCGGAGATCGATTCGGTCGATCTGTCGCGGGTGCCGACGCGCTGGCAGAATCTCAAGGCGGTCGCCGCGTCGCTGGGGGCGGCGGCGATGACGCTGAAGGCGATTTCCATTGAGGCCGCCGAGACGACAAGTTTGGCGACAACGGTGGAACGGGGAGGGGAATATCCGCCGTCCACCTCCACTTCGTCGATCAACCTCGTAAAGGTCACGGATGTCTGTCCTTTACCACCGGAGAAGATTGCGGGCGACGGACGCGGAGCGTTCGGCTGCGTGGCGATTAATCCGCCGGTGATGCTGCCGGAAGGCGAGGCGCTGGACATTATCGAAGCCGAGTTCAAGAAGCGAGGCATAGAACTAGTGGACGGGTTAGAGCTAAAAGGCGTCAAGGCGCCGCCGCGCGGCAAGGAGGCGGAGAAGTACCGGCAGACGGTTGCGGATTTTGTGAAGAAGGGCGGCAAGTATGATTCGTGCGCCACCTCCAAGGGTGCTCCGCTTCCGCTCGTCAAACGGAACTGGCGCGCCGACTTCGGGACGAAGGACGGCAAGATCGTCGTGGAATATGTTTCGCAGAGAGATGAAGGAGTCTGGAACAAGTCACGCTTGTCGGGTGGTGGGTGGTGTTCGGTTTCGTCGTATGACATTCGCGGCGCCGCCGCGCGGGTGGTGGAAGGAGCTTCGGCACGAACCGAGGGCGAGCCGGTGACGGTCGGCGTCTTTTACGATCCCGTGGCGAGTCTGCCGATGGCGCGTAAGAAGGATGGCTCGATCGACTGGGAGACGGAACGGAAGAAGCCGCATCTCTCTTGGGAAGAGTGCAGGGCCAAGGGCAAGGCGATTGCCGTCGAACAGCTCAAAGCCCAGATCGAATCGTTCTTCCGGTATCTCGCGAAGAAGAATGCATCTCACGCTGCATCTCACTGACCGCTGCAATCTCGCGTGCCGCTACTGCTACCAGCGGCATGGGACGAAGCGGATGTCCTTCGAGACGGCCATGGCCGCCATCGAGGAATGCACGCGCGGCGAGGAAAATTGCGGCATCATTTTCTTCGGCGGCGAGCCGCTCTTGGAAGCGGACCTCATATTCCGGGTCATTGCCGAGTGCGAACGCCGCGCACCGCTCAAGTACCACTATAAGGTGACGACGAACGGGACTTTAGTGTCGGACGCCTTTGTCGCGAAGGCGAATGCTGCGCGGCTTCACATCGCGCTGAGTTTTGACGGCACGCCGTTAGCGCATGACCGCCATCGCACGTTTGCCGACGGAAAGGGCACGGCTGAAGCGCTCGTTCCGAAACTGGAGGCGGTCCTTCAGGATCAGCCGTATGCGCCGGTGATGATGACGGTCAATCCGGATACGGCGGGGGACTTTTATGAGGGCGTCCAATGGCTCCGCACACATGGGGCGGGCTACATCATCACTTCGCTCAACTTCGTGGCCGAGTGGAACGAGCGGGCGAAGAAGGCGCTCTGGAAGTCCTACAAGAAGCTCGGTGCGTGGTATCTTGACGCCTATCGCCGCGAGGAGAAGTTCTACTTTGCGGCCTTCGACAAGCGCATAGCGAGTCACATCTGGCCGGGACGTGGCGGATCGTGTCTGCTGGGCAAGCGGCAGATATCCGTCTCGCCGGACGGTGTCTACTATCCGTGCGTTCAGTTCGTGGGCCACGATGAGTTTGCGCTCGGACGGGTCGGAGAGGGACTGGATGCAGTGCGGCGAACTTGTTTTTTCGAGCGGAACGAACGCATGAAGCCGTCCTGCGCGGGATGTGCGCTTCTCGGTCGCTGCAACAATCGTTGCGGCTGTCTTAATCTCTCGACGACGGGAACGATTGACGATGTGCCGCCGTTCCATTGCGAACACGAGCGGTTCCTCATCCCGTTTGCAGACCGGCTCGCGGAGACGCTCTTCAAGGAGCGTAACGCGCTCTTTCTCCAGCGACACTACAATCCGGCATACCCCATCGCGTCGATCCTGGAGGATATGCAGGGATAGTGGTGACAATGCAATAGGTTTGCCCTCTTGTCGTGACTTACGGACCGTGCTATAATATTCGTGTTAAATAAAACGAATATGTGCGGTAAATTAGTTTTTGGAGAAACGAATATGGCTGTACAGGATGAAGAAATAAGAATGCTTTTAGATGCGTCAGACCGCTTGGTTTCGAGTGTATCATGCGTTTTTAGGCGATATATGTCCAGTCGAATTGATTGGCAGGAGAAGATGTCTTGCGTTAAGGGCCCAAAAGGGACTGGCAAGACGACTCTGATTCTTCAGCACATCAAGGAAACATTTGGGGCTGGCAGTGACAAGGCCGTTTACTTTGCACTTGATCACATTTTCTTTTCCGACCACAGGCCAATTGATGTCGTTGACTATTTCTATACGCATGGTTATACGCATCTTTTCATCGACGAAGTTCACCATGTGCAGGACTGGTCGCAGCTGATGAAGACAGTGGCGGACTTCTATCCGGGACTGACAGTCGTTTACAGCGGATCCTCGATTCTGAAATTGAGTGCGGGGCAGGCGGACCTTTCCCGTCGGCAGGTCGTCTACGAACTCAAGGGGCTTTCTTTCCGTGAGTTCCTGTCGTATGAGGGGATAGCTGATTTTCCGGTTCTTTCGTTAGATGACATCCTGAAGCGGCATCGGAGTTTGGCGCTGGAGATCTGTTCGAAGACGAAGATCCTGCCGTTGTTTAATCGTTATCTGGTTCATGGGTATTATCCGTTCTACAAGCCGGATGTCGGACATTTTGCCGACAAGCTGGTCCAAGTCGTGAACAACGTACTGAACGTCGATCTGCCCGCCGTCGAGGGCGTGACGCTTCCGACGGTCTTGAAGGCGCGTAAAATGCTGATGGTCTTGGCCAAGAGCTGTCCGCAGCAGCCGAATATGTCTGCCCTCTATCGCGAACTGGAGACCGAACGGAACATGGGCCTTCGCCTGCTGGAGGCGCTCGAGCGTGCGGAGCTCTTCGCCGGCATTGACCAGGGGCCGTCGAAACTGAAGCATCTTTCGCGTCCCGAGAAGATTTTCCTTGGAGACACGAACCTCATGAATGCGTTGGTGCCGCGTCCGGACGTCGGTGCGGTGCGCGAGACGTTCTTTGCCAATCAGCTGAAGGCGTCCGGTCATTCTGTTCTGACACCGGAGAAAGGGGATTTCATTGTCGATGGCGGACCGCTGTTTGAAATCGGCGGCGAGGGCAAGGGATTCGGACAGATCAAGGACCAGAAGGATTCCTATGTCGTCAACGATGGTGTCGAAATGGGAATCGGCAACAAGATTCCGCTCTGGCTCTTCGGGTTCCTCTATTGATGGAAGCGAATTATTGATGGAAGCGAATTATTCGATATCGGGAAAGTGCGTGGTGCCGGAGGAGTGGAAGTCCGGCATCGGACATGACTTCCGCCATTATAAGGGGAAGATGTACCGGCTCCTGGGCCTCGCGCCGCACAGCGAGACGCTGGAGCCGATGGCGGTCTATCAGCTTCTCTACGGCGACTTCGGCCTCTGGGTTCGTCCAGCCAAGATGTTCTTCGAGGAGATCGAGGTCGACGGTCGCCGCACGAGGCGGTTCGAAAGGGCTTAGCGATGAACTTGTTTCTCAATAAGAACGTTCCGCTGATTTCCAAGGAGTTGTTGAACCCTTGGCGGGTGGCGTCTTTGGGGATTGGGTTGGTTATGCTCGTCCTGGGGTCGGTGTATTTGCCTTCTGACGATTGGGATGTGCCGCTTTGCTTTGTGATGGGATTGCCGGCTTATGTGCTGGCGCCGTGGACAGTTCGTCAGGCGTTTGGCCTTCGCTGGAAATGGCTCGTTCCAGCGGCACTTGCGTTTTGGCTGATGGTGGATGGCACTTATACGTTGTATTGGTGGATGAAGGATTTCCCGCATCTGGCGCGGTTTCGCCCCGCAAACTTCTTTTACTGCACGCCAATCTTCTGGATCGCCGGTTGTTGGTGGAATGTTGACTTCAAAAACATGGAGTGGCGATTGCCGAAGACGTTGGCGATTGAATCGGTTCGGTTGAGAGTGTGGCGGTCTTTGCTGGTTGTTCTTGTGATTGCGGCCATGATTGGGATGGTTGGGTATATGGTTGAGTT
This sequence comes from Kiritimatiellia bacterium, assembly GCA_016303225.1. Lineage (GTDB taxonomy): Bacteria > Verrucomicrobiota > Kiritimatiellia > RFP12 > UBA1067 > UBA1067. The sequence continues at coordinate 8,504 of JAEDMC010000057.1, read as the reverse complement.
CAGCTTGCCTTCTTGTGTGCAGGATGCCATTGCAGAGGTCTTTAACTACACGATGCCGATCTGGGTCTTAGCCATGCTGGTAATCGTTGTTGTTTCGCCTATTTATATTTTTGTTTGTTATCAACGTTATCGGTGGAAACGGCGAGAGCAGGAGCGTATGAGTCGCGAGATGGCAGGGAAGGAACATCCACATTTCACGCTTGATCGGACGAAGAGGCCGAAGGGGAAACTGAAGCATGTCGAGGCGAACACGATGCCGCTCAGTTTGCGGAAGCTGGTCCGCACCGGCACACCCTACGACAAGGGCGTGATGGGATAAGGGAGGCCAAAATATGAGTTCTGAACAACTGTTTGCGGAGAATAGATGCAGAAGTGGGCGGGTTGCAGGCAATGTGGAAAACGGTAACGCATGGTCTTATTCTCTGGTGAGGGTAGATGATGTCGGATGCTGGGAAAGAAGACTTGTATGCGGGAGATGCCGCATGGCAGGAGTGGTTTGACGTCTGTTCCGTGGCGGGATGCTCGGAACAGTCGTCAGTCCCCTTGCGACGCGAAATCGTGTCCGCCATGCGCGCGCAACTGGCGAGGATGGGCTTTGACGGGCAGGATGTCGGTTTTGACGATCCGGTCGCGTTCTTCGATTCGTATTTTACCTTGCGTGGCCACCGGAAGGCGAAGAAGCCGCTGAAAGCCTATCTCGCCTATCGCATGAAGGTCGAGAACAGGAAGATGTCCGACTTCGTCTGCGGAACGCTGTTCGGGGCGCGGTCCGGTCGCATCCGCGACATCGTGCTGGACTGGATTTCGGTACTGAAGGGCTGGCGGGCGCATTCATGTCGGCGGTCGGACGGCAGCCGGCAGTTGGTGTGGGAACACGGCACGGACATCGATGCGCTCGGACCGGACCTGGCGGCGGCCGAGACGGATTCGATGTCGCGGCTGGACCGTGCGCAGGTTGCTCGCGATGTAGAGGTGCTTCTCGCCCGTCTCGCGGAGTCCGTTTCGCTGACGCGAGAACAGATTGCGCTCATTGTCTATGTCGTCGCAATGAACGTGCCGCTGACGGATGCGGTGGTGTTGAAGGCGCTCAAGTGCGGCAAGAGTCAGGCGTACGTTGTGCGCGATCGTGTGATGGCATCGCTGAGAAAAGAACTTGAGATGTTGGAAACGGCGTCGGACGTCACTTTTGGCGATGTTCTATTGGAGCGGTGTTCGGCGGCACTGCCAGTCGAGTTGCATCGGGAATTGGAGGGACGGCGATGAACGAGGCGTTTGAAAAGGTCTGGGCTGCGTTTTGCGGCGGTGCTGGTCGCGCCGTCCTGCCGAGGCGACTGGAAATCGAACGCGCACGCGGAGACGCGGCGTTTGACGGGGACGTGAAAATCGGCGAGATCCGGATCTTCGCCGATGTGGCGCGTCCGTTCGTCGCGCTGATTGCCGAGGACCGCGGCGCGGCGGGACGTCTCATCGTCCCCGTGTCGCCGTTTGCCGTCCCCTCCTCGTCACGCGAGCTGATGGTCGGTCCGCGCGTCTATCAGCTCTGGAACGCCTTTACGGCGTCTCGCTCCTTTACTGATCGGAGCTGGATCGTCGACACGGTGTCGAGCATTGACTTGGAGGAAATCCGGCTCAAGGTCTCGTTCGCACATCCGGGCCGCATTGAGGGCGAGGGTGTGGTTGGTGACTACGAGCGGGCCTTCCTCGTTTCGGCGCCGTGGGGACTGATGCTCGCGGCGGGCGTTGGCGCGTTGCTGGTCGGGCTGGGCATCATTGCCTTTTTTGCCGCGAATGTTCTTTCGGTCGGACGCCTTGCTCGGGTGGGACTCTCGGCGTTGCCGATTGCGGCCTGCGGCGTGGCGGCACTCGTGGGGACATTGCGACGGACGAAGAGTCTGTTCTTCTGGGAACCGCTCGCAATTCTCTGGGCGTTGGCGGTTGGCGCGGGCATTGCGACGGTTTCGCAGACCTATCAACTGACGGACGAGATGACGGTGCTGTGGCTGGCGTTCGGCTGGCTGACCTTGCCGATTCTGGGCGTGACGCGGTCGGTGGTGCTGGCCCTGGCGTTGCCGATTGCGTTCGCATCGCTTGCGCGGGATTCGGCGGGACTCTTCATGGTGACTTTAGCTGCGTCGGCTTTGGTGTATGCCGATTTCCTGCGGCGAAGGCCACCCCGCGCGTCGCTGATGACTGCGCAGGTCATAAGCGCCTTTGCCGTTTTGGGCTGTCTCGGTACGGCCGTTCGCATGCCGTTTGAGGTGGGGATGACGACCAGTTATCTCATTGATGTCGCGGTTTGCGTTGGATTGATGCTGGCCGGACGTTCGCGGCTCTTGCCGCTGTGGTCGTTCATGGGACGCGTGCTGGCGGTCTTGGTTTCGCTTCCCGTCTGCTGGCTGTGGGGCACCATGAGCTTTGAGGTCGTGGCGAATCAGTTTGTCTGCATCGGGGTGCCGCTGGCGTTGGCGGTTGCGCTGATCGTCTGGGGGCTTCGCAAGCTTGAGGTTGCCACATTCGACCTTGGTGCGTTCCTGTTGCTGAATCTGGTCGTGGGGCGGTTCTTCATGCCGACTTGGAGTTTCCTGGCAAAAGCGGGGGTGCTGGCGGGGTGCGGTCTCGTGCTGGTCGGTGCAACGGTCGCCTTGCTGATTTGGAAGAAAAGGAGGGCTGCGGAATGAAGCGGATTCTCCTTGTCGCCGTGGCTCTGGTGACGCTGGTTGCTCAGCTGGGGGTGATCGGCTACTTTGCGGACCGAAACGAGCGGTTGCTGCGAGAAGGCGTCGAATGTCGGTTCGCATGTCAGGCCTATGATCCGCACGATCCGTTCCGCGGCAAGTATCTTCGGGTCAGCGTGACGGCAGAGTTTACGGACCTCTCGGTCTTCGGCCTTGGCGATGACGTACGGGAAGAGGACTTCCGCACCTTGTCGGATCGGTGGATCAGGATTGATCCGCAGGGCGGGCGGCGCGGACTTTCGCGTATCGTCGCCTGTGCGGATGAGCCGAGTGGTACTGGCGTCTGGACGCGGGTGAAGTCCGTCAGCCCAACCTTCGTGCTCTCCTATTCGGATCGGCGCGAGAAGGAGGACAGGAAGGCCTTCGAGAAGCGGCGGCGGGCTTCGGGCGTCAAGGGAACGGCGGAGCTGCCGAGCCGATACTTCATTAGCGAACGCCTGGCGGCTGAGGCGGAGGATGCAATCAATTCGGGGTCTGGACGGATGGTTGCGGTCTATCGCGTGGGCGGAGGACGCATCGTGCTGACGGGAATTGAGATCGACGGACAACCGATCGACCAGTTCGTGAAAGCGGAACGTAGGCTGCGTCCTGAATCGTCGGCCGGACTCTGGAAGGGATTTGCCGATACGGCGGACTGGGCGAAGGCCGTCCATGATGATCCGGATATCCGTACTTGGGCGCGATTCAACCGCGAGGTGCTGCGCCCGTTCCTCGAGCGCGAGATCGTTGACCGGTTCAAACAGGGACCGGACGCGTCGAATCCTAAGCTCGCGAAGTTCCCCGAAGCCGTGGGACGAGTACTGGACGGCTTGTGGGAAAAGACAGGGAGGGGACATGCCACCTTTCTGGACAATCTGCGCTGGCAGGTGTCGCGAGACATGGGGATGAAGCCGCGCGATCTTCGCGCATTGCCCCTTGTCGATCCGACGTTGCGCGTCATTGTCGCTCTTCAGCAGGAGAAGAAGGACGCGCTGGCGACTTTGGACCGGCTCGACGCCGAGCTGGGCGACGAGGCCTCGGTGCCGCGTTTCCTCTCGGCGTGGACGCGGGCCATGAAGAATCAGAGGAGTCATAGTGACGAGACGATTCATTCTCCTGATGCGACCAACCTGACGCAGGCGGCGGTTGCGCTGTTCGAGAAATACGCCGCAGAGCCGGAGATCACGCGCGCGATTCACTATCTGCTGGCTCCGATCGTGGCCGAAAGCCATCAGGACTGCAATTCCGAGTTTGCGGGATTCTGGGATGCCGACCGCGCGAATCTTGTCAGGCAGCTCGAAGCGAGCAAGGCCGATCCGTGGATTGCCGCCGTCGTGCGGGCCGATCTGGAGGCGGACCGCGGATGGGATGTCGGCGGACATATGCGGCCAAGGGACAAGGAGGTGTGGGAGACAAAGGTGCGCCCGCATTGGGTGAAGGCGCGCGAACTCTACAGCAAGGCGTGGCAGATGCATCCCGAGTTGCCGGAGGGACCGACCGGTGCGATGATCTGCGAGTGGAAGCTCGGCAATGTCCGTGCGACTGACCTGTGGATGGGGCATGTCTATCAAGCGGAGATCGACAATCCGCAGACGTATCGGCTGATGCGCGGCGAGATGATCGGAGGTTTCGGCGTTGGCAAGTCGTCGCTCATCGAGACATACAAGGCGTGTGAGCGTCACGATACGATGCTGACGGCGTTTGTCGTCGACATGATGCCGTGGGGAAGCGCAAGGGAGCTGAAGGGTCAGGATTTGCGCGAGGAGATCGTCCGTCTGGCGCTCACGCAGGTGACGAATGCGAACGCGGTCTCGCGGATGCGCGGCACGGCGGCGTTCAAGCTCTGCAACGCGACCTATGCCGGAGGCGATTGGGAGAAGACGATCGAGTACGGACGAAAGTTCAGGACTGACGCATCCTACACGCCCGATCCGGTGAAGGATGTGCGAGAGCTCTTTTCGGTGGCGGATACCAGTTTGATCGAAGTCGAGCGCAACATTCGCACGGGGGCGGTCGACGTTGCGCGGACCGAGCTCGAGCGTCGTGGACGGGGTCCGAAACTCGGCTTCCATGAGGCGCTTTATGTCACGAACACGCTCAAGCGCATCGCCATAATGCAGGGGCGCGATCCGGCGGTCTACGAGGAGGATGACAAGAAGCTGATGGACGTGCCGTTCTCGCTTGATGACGAGTGGCGTGAACTGGCGATTGCGCCCAAGAGCTCGCTTTGGTTTTGCGGGACGTACCTGAAGAAAGCTGCCGGCGGCGGGTTCGCGCTCGATACGAAGATGGATCCCAAGTCGCGTGATAGCGCGCATTCGACCCAATGCTGGCGTCGGATCTCGCCCGATTTCGAATGCGAACTCGAGCTTGAGTTTCCAGATCCCAAGAAAGGCGGCGTGTGTGCGTTGCGCATTCCCGTGCCGCGTTCGACGAGCGGCGGGTTCGCGCAGGTGTCGGTCACGAACGGCATGTTCCGTGCTGGAGGATATTATGTCGGTACGCATTCAAGGTCCATCTGGAAGTTTCTGAATCCATCCTATGGCGAAGAGCTGGGCGAACAGCCGAAAAACGGCAAGGTGACGATGCGCGTACGGGTGCAGGACAAGCGGCTGTCGCAGTGGGTGAACGACCGGCAGACGGTCTTCGACTGGTATGTGCCGGCTTGGAAGGACCCCAACTTCGACGAATACACGCATGTCGCCCTGCTGGGCGGGGGTGTTGTCGTGAAGCGCATCCGCCTTCGGCGCGTACCTGTGGAGGTGAAATGAGAGGAAGGGAAAGACGAAATGAAACATCTGGCATTGGCTGTCTTTTGCGCCGTGGCGACTTTGTCACAGGCGATGACGTCTACTCCGGCAGGATGGACGGACGACTATGACGCGGCGCTCGAGCGAGCAGCGGCTGAGAATAAGCTGGTGCTTGCGGATTTCTCCGGCAGCGACTGGTGCGGCTGGTGCAAGAAGCTCGACAAGGAGGTCTTCGACACCGAGCAGTTCCGCAGCTTGGCGACGAACGAATATGTGCTCCTGATGGTCGATTCGCCGCAGGACGAGGGGCTTTTGAGCGCGAAGGCGAAGAAGCAGAATCCGAAACTGGTGGAGAAGTACAAAGTCCGCGGCTTCCCGACGGTGCTGGTGCTGGACGCGAAGGGCGAGGTCGTGTATAAGGGCGGCTACGCGAAGGGTGGACCGAAGAAGTATCTCAAGACGCTGGAGCGCGGCATCAAGGAGGCGCCGGACATCAAGAAGTACATCAAGCCGATCGAGGACGTCCTTAACAAGTACGATGCCGACATGCAGAAGGACGGCGAGGCGCTGAAGGAGCGGCTGGAGAAGGAATTCCCCGTGCCGAATGACGGACGCTGGCATGGCATCGAGCATATGGAGCCGTGGGTCGCGTGTGTGCAGACGAATGCGACGTTGCCGACGGCATGGAAGTATTTCACCGAGCAGTTCCGTCCGTACGTGCGACGGGAGCTGGCGATGCCGACGGAGGGACTGTTTGCGAAGGAGATGGGCGAACTGGCCGATGCCGTGGCGGACGCATTGTGGGAGCCGAGTTCCGGCAGTACGCTCGAATTCCGGCTGTCGGTTCCCTATGAGCTTGCAGGCAAGCTGGTCGCGGCAGGTTGTTCGAACCTGACGGTGCGAAGCTTGGCGGCACAGGGTGATTTTTGTGCGTGGGTCACGAACCATACCGGTTGCAGACCGAAAGCGCTGAGCGCTCGTCTGCAAGCGCTGGGAAGCGAACTGCGCGGAGGATCGGCGTTGGCCTTGCATTTGTTCGCGGTGGTGACGGTGGACAAAGAGGGTTTGGCGATTGCCGACCGTGCGCTCTTCGCGGCGACGAAGGAACGCCCGCAGGACTTGCGCACGGTGAGGTCGATTATCGGGTGTCCGGCGGTGGCGCGCGAACCGGGGGCGGATCCGTGGATCGCGCTGTTGGCTGATGCCGAGGCCGAACGGTTGGCGGCTTGGCGGGACCGAGGCGGCGGTTTCGCGAACTCGGTCACGGAGGAGGGGTGGAGAGGATTTGCCGAGCATTTGGAAAAAGCGAAGGCAAAGGCGCTCAAGGCGCATGAGCTGCACCCTGAGTTTCCAGATGCCGCCGTCTTGCTTTTGGATATTGTCGCTCCCCAGTGCGATCGGGCGGAGACGGACCGATGGTTCGCCGAGGTGTTGTTGCGCGAGGTCGACAACTCGGACGCCTGGGGTACGTATCGGTTTCATATGCTTCTCAGGTGGGGTGGCAGCGTTGAGGATCTCCGAAAACTTTCCGATGCCGTGTGGAATACGCAGCGCTTTGACACGAGGTTGCCCTTTTTTGCAGCGTGTACGCTTCGAACCATTGACGACGAGCAGAAGCTGGCTGGGGTGAGGGATCCGGCAAAGCGTGTCTTTGCGGACCTCGAGATGCGGAAGCGTTATGTGAAGGGCATGGAATATGTCATTTCCGACGAATGTGCGGGCTGCGCTGCAAACGGTGCCGCGCGAGAGGGCCTTGTGGAGATGTTCTGGACAACGGGGGATTGGGAAGAGGCGGCAAGGCGGAAGCGTGAACTGCTTGATGGATGTCCGCGGCAGTTTGTCCGCCAGGGCTATGTGCTTAACGAGCAGCAGGAATTGGTGCTTTCAGCTGTGGGAGGTCCTCATTCCGCTGCTCTGATTGCTCTTGAAAAGTTCTGTCAGTGCAATCTGGACGGCAAACAGGAGGTTGCCGACACGTACAGGATCAAGACCTTGGAACTGCTGACGCCGCTTTCGCTGAAACTTGATGAGCTGACACCCGCTGAACAGAAGGTTGTCAAGCGTCGCATGGCGCAAATCGGCTCGGAAAAATCAGAGGACGGCGAATGGATTGAAATGTCCCTCGAGCCAGGTTTCCCGGGGTGGAAAGGTTGCTATGCTTCGTCAAACCTTTCAACGGATTGGACTTTCCACAAGACATGCTGCGAGACGAAGAACGGTGACATCGCTGCGATAAATCCCCTGCCGGCAAACTATGAGGTTGAAGTTTCGTTTGAGACGAAGAACGATATCACTTTGCGGTTGGACAACAAGTGGCTCGGGGACGACGAGAACGGAGTGCCGCGAGGACATCCGTCGATCAACGTTGCCATGCGGTGGACGAAGGAGGATGGAACGAGACCCGTCTTCTCTGCGTACGGAGTTGGCTGGAACGGCAAGGATTACGGCGATCGGCTCAACTGGAAGCTTGACAAAGGCAAAGGGAGTCGGCACGAACTGTGCGTCGCCGTCAACGGACAGCGAATTTCGGTTTGGTTCGACGGCAAGCTTGTGCTGGACGATTCCGATCATCTCAAAGAACACTTCTCGCCTCGGCGCAAGGGCTGCGGTTTCGCCGTCGGAGGACGTGCCCTCAAGCTGTTCAAGGTTCGCTACCGTAAGATTCCCGAGGCAGGGGCCAGTGCGCGGAAGATGGCAGACAAGCGGTCGTGCCGTTCTGAAGCTTGAGAAACTGGTGACGGGTATCCGAGCTGCGCAGGATTCTCGTTCTTCTACGATGTCGAGAAGAGCGTCCTGTACGGACATTGGGGAAGCAATTGACTGCATTTGACTAAGCGGCGAATAGTTGATTTTGCTACAGAGAGATGAGTTGCTGTTGCGCGGCGTTGGACCGTATGGTACAATGATTGCGCCATAAGAAGCTGCTGTGGATTCGATTAACAACAAAGCTCGGAAATCTAAACAACAGAAAGGATACGAGAAATGAGAGGCTTCGTGCATAACTGTGGGTCTGTTTGACACCGATTCCGGCGTGAAGCGT
>JAEDMC010000056.1 GCA_016303225.1 Kiritimatiellia bacterium | reverse complement strand
AGATGCTGTAGTCGGGCGCTCAATGCCGCGAAGCGGTGTTGAGTGACCGACTACAGTTTCTCTTTGAACCGGCGGGACGTTCGCACATTTGATATAATGATAGAAATTTCAATCCGCAAGTAGGGAGAACGATGAACATCAGGACACTGCTGAGTGCCATGTCGGTCGCAGGGTGCCTTTCGGCGTTGGCGATCGAGGTGCCGGTTCCGCTGGTGACAGAATCGGGAGCGAAGAAGGGCGCCGTCGAGGCACTGGACAAGGGCGAGGTATCGCTCGCCTGCGAGGTGAAGTTCGGCTCGCTGCCGTCAAAGGGCGCGGTGACCGGGCTCTTCCGGCTTGTGGCTGACGCCGAGGGCCGCGTGTCCCTGACGATTCCCGCCGCGCCGACGTCGCTCGAGGGCGACCTCACGCTGAAAAGCCGTGAGACGGTGAAGAAGGGCGACTGGCACCAGTACGCATTCAGCTATTCGATGATGCGCAAGCGCATCGCGTTCTACATCGACGGGCGCCTCCAGTTCGAGAACGACAACGTCAACCTGCCGTGGCCCGGCTTCGGCGAGCCGACCGTGGGCGTCGGCTTCGGCGGCGAGATCCGCAACTTCAAGGTCTACGACATCGCGCTCGAGTCCGAACGGCTCGTCTACGCGACGCCGGGCGACGGCTCGAAGACGCTGTGGGACGTTCGCAAGGCGAAGGGCACCGCCGCGCTCGCCGCGCGCCTAGAGAAGGAGTTTGCCGACAATCCGAAGGCCGTGAAGACGGACGCGCTTGCGTTCTACACGACCGATCCGATGAGCCAGGTGCGGCTGATGCCGTACATGATTCCGTCCGAAGCCGACTTCTCCGGTTCGCTCGACGTCGTGGCGGCGCAGGACGAGTTCGAGGCCGGTTCGCTCGTCGTCATGGCCCGTAAGCCCGTGAAGAGCTTCACGGTCAAGATGGGCGACCTCGTCTGCGGCGGGGAGAAGATTTCCGGCCAGGATGTCGACATCCGGCTGGTGAAGCGCTGGTATCGGACGGGCGGGGCGTGGTTCAGCTACTTCGCCGACTTCCGCCATCGCGTGCTGACGCCGCACCTGCTGGTCTACGATGACGCGCTCGTCAAGGTGGACGAGCTGCGGGCGCGCAACTTCTACCGTCTCGACTATCCGGAGGGGAGCCGTTACATCGACGTCTCCGACCCCAAGTACCTGCGCACCTGGTGGAACCGCAGCATTCCGTTCAAGGACGCGAAGACGCTGCAGCCGATCGCCTCGCTTGACGAGTTCGGGCGCAATCAGCAGTACTGGATCCTCTTCCACGCGAAGAAGGGGCAGAAGCCGGGCGTCTACCGCGGCGCACTGGACCTGATCGCCGACGGCAAGACCGTCGCGAAGATGCCGGTCAACTTCCGCGTCCTCGACTTCGAGCTGCCGGTCCGCGGCGCCTCGTATGACGATCTCTCGCGCTTCTACATCTCGCACGTCAACATCCAGGGCTCGATTATCCAGGGCCGCACGGCCGAGGAGATGCGCGGTTCGGCGCTCGCCGAGCTCAAGTCCATCCGCAACCACAACTCGCTCGACACGAACAGCATCTTCGACAATCCCGAGGGGGCGAAGCTCGCCAAGGAGGCGGGCTTCCCGACGGACGAAATCTGGGCGGAGCTGCGCGTGCCGCGGTGGCAGGACCTTTTCAAGGGCAAGAAGAAGTCGGAGCTGACCGAGGCCGACCGCAAGCTCGGCATGCGCTTTGCGGAGCGCAGCGTAAAGGGTACGGCCGACTATTACGATGAGAACTTTCCCGGTTCGCGCCGCTGGTGCCTCTTCTATTCGGAGTCGCTCGGCTACGCGCAGCTGAACGTGTTCCAGCAGGACCAGTCCGCCATCGCGCACAAGCTCGGCTGGAAGGTCTTCGCTCACGGCATGAGCGAGAACAACTACGACGCCGCGGCGGATTTGCAGGACATGCAGATCCAGACGTCGATGGACCGCAAGTGCGCCGACAAGTGGCACGCGATCGACTCGCAGATGGCTGTCTACGCGAAGCCGTTCGCCTCGCCGGAGACGCCCGCCGTCCACCGCCGTCTTCTCGGGCTCGGCCGCTACAAGGGCAGCCACTTCGACGGCAACATGCAGCATGGCGTGATGGACAACAACGCCAACCAGTTCGCGCCTGACCCGGGCGGTGACGGCAATTACCGCTGTCAGATCATGCTCTATCCGCAGTACGGCGGCTTCCTCGAGACGATTTGCTGGGAAGGCGTCCGCGAGGGCTTTGACGACGTCCGCTACGCGACGGTCCTGAAGCAGCTCGCCTGGCCGCGCCTGCAGGACGAGAACACGGCGATTCGCCGCGAGGCGCGTCGCGCGCTCGCCTGGCTCGAGAACCAGGACGGCAACACCGCGTCGATGCAGACGGTGCGCTTCGGCATCATCGACCGCATCTTGAATCTGAAGGCGCTGATTGCGAAGGGAGGGAAGTAAGATGAAGGTTTCAGGTTTCAGGTTTCGGGTTGCGGGTTTGGCGGCTGCGGCACTGACCGCTGTCTTCGGCTGCGTGGCGACGGATCCATCGCTGTCGGCGAATGCGGTCGAGAAGGTTGAGGTGGTCGAGGGCAAGAATGTCTATAACGTGCGCTTCCAGACGCTGCCGAAGGACTGCGAGAGGCTGCTCGCGGCCGATCCGCAGAGCTGGGACTTCAATTTCCGTCCCTACGGCCGCACGGCTGACCTTGTGAGCGATCCGGCGATCGTCCGCGGCGTCGCCGAAGGCAAGAACGTCGAGGGCAAGCCCACGGCGCTGCGCGTCAGCTGCGACGAGGACGGGTGGAATTACCTCGTCTTCTGCGCCGAGCCGGACATTGACAAGGCGCAGTCCGAAGCCGGCCAGCTGCCGCTGCCGAATCTCGAGATGTACTTCCTGCCGGGCGACACGGACAACGAGAAGCCCGCGTTCTACTGGCAGTTCTACAAGGGCGTGGGGCAGTTCGACCAGTACGACTGGCCGGTCGCCGACCGTCGCTGGCGCCTGCTGATGCCCTACGTGACGCAGGAGACGCGCCGTCTGCCGAACGGATACGTCTTCCGCATGAACATCCCGTGGGAGGGAATGTGGGACAAGCTCCCGATCTTCAACGACCGCGTGGACAACTTCTGGCGCTTTTCGGTGATACGCTGGGTCAACGGCGGCATGACCTGGGGCGGCACGGTGCACGAGCCGGCGCGCTTCGGCTACATCCGCTGGCCGGACTTCACGGACGCGCAGAAGACGGAGATCATGAAGCGCCTTCTGGACAAGGCGTGGGAGAACTTCCTGGTGCTTTCGTCCAAGGCGGCTTTTTCCGTCGCCGGCACGGTCGCCAACAGCTGGGGCCGCGGCGGATACGTCCGTTCCGAGCCCTATGCCGTCGCGCAGGCGAAGGAGGAGGGGCCGCGCAGCTACATCAACTATTGCGAGGATCCGGAAATCCGTCCGATCCTGGAGAAGCTGACGGCCGCGGCCAAGGCATATGGCGCGGGCATCGCGGAATTCGCGAAGAAGCCGATGGCTGAGCAGGAGGCGTTTTACAAGGAGGCGAGCGCGAAGCTGTTCAACTTCCGCTATGACGTCGAAGAGGCGTACGAGAAGCAGCTCCGGGCCAAGTTCGTGAAATGAGGGGTTAGGGATTAGGGGTTAGGGGTTAGGGATGAGAAACAAGGAGTGATAAAATGAAAAAATTAAGGAGATACAGATGAAAACCAATGTCTTTTGTCTTGTGGTGATTGTCTTTGCGACGTCTGCATTTGCGGTTCGGTTCGATTCGAACCTCACCAAGATGGAGGAGAACAGGGCGGCGATCAAGGCCGTGCTTGCGGATCCGAAGGCAACGCCGGCGCAGAAACTCTGGGCGACGTATGATGACCTCAAGTGGGACCTCTTCACCTGCGAGGACAAGGACTTCCCCGCGAAGAAGGCCGCGATGCTGAAGCTCATCTGCGAGCGTGGCAGCTTGGACAAGTCCGTCTACCTCGACTTCATCTACGGGCTTCAGCGCGAGAACCCCGGGGCCTTTCGGATGCCGGACCTCTGGGAGATCGTCGACCGCGAGACGAAGGGCGACGCGAAGTTCCGCACGAACTACTACCGGCGGCGCCTGGAAATGATGCGCGGCGCCTTGCGGTTCCGGGGTACAATCGATCCTGATTGCACTGCCGAGGCGCGGCTGAAGCTGCTCGACGAGGCGGAGAAGGACCCTGCTGTCGATCAGATGGGAATCAACTATGACGCCTCTCGCTTCGACTGCTATGTCGACCTGGGCGACGATGCCCGCGCGGAGGCGATCCTAGGAAAGATGTCCGCCTCTACTAACCTGGGTGTTCGCGTGGAGTGGCTGGCGAAGGGCGCAGAGTGGTACAAGAACCGTTCGGTGCGCTATTATTCCGAGCCGGACGCGGCGATGCTCCGCAAGGTCGTCGCCTGCTGCGATGGAATTCTCTTGACCGAATTCCCGCGCAAGCGGGGCAATGCCGATGCCAAGGCGGCGTTGATGAAGGCCGACGCGCTGTGCCAGGTTGGTGATTACGCCGAGGCCCGCAAGGCGCTGGACAAGCTCGCTTCTCTCTCCAAGGACAAGAAACTCGGCCTCGACGGTGCGAAGATTCTCTTTGATGTCGCCTACGCCGAGAAGAAGTGGTCCGAGGCGGCAGACGTGCTGGCGCCGTTCGCAGACAAGATCGACGCCGACTGGAGCGTCAAGTGCGCGCAGGCGCTCGTGGCCGCCGGCCGCCGTCGCGAGGCGTTGCCGTATCTCGAGACGGCGTCGAAGAAGTGCCACAACAAGTACAAGCGCGACAACTACGGCTATCTGCTGAACAAGTACAAGGCCGAATTCGGCGAGACGAAGTAAGGCGCAAAACCCAGCAGAAAGTTGGCGCGGGGTGTCGGGCACTCCGCGCCAACTTTTTGCTATAATAGCTACGTTCTGGCGGGGAAAGAAAAAGAGGTGCAACCGTGAAGTCGTACCTCTTAAACAACGCTTTTGAACACGGTGTAACCGCATGGCGGTTAGTGACGCGGTCTGCGTTATCTAACTTTGTCATAGTTCAGTAACGAGAATTGTAGCATAAGGAGGGTGGAAATGGCAAGGGCGAAAATTGAAAAGTCGATGATAGGAGTTCATCTTGATGTTGGCCACGATTCCATCGGATGGTGTGTGACCAGTACGAATCCTGACGTTGAGGAATATTTGGCTATTCCGGGGTGTGGCGTGGTTCTCTTCCCTGCCGACGATTGTCTTGCGAATCAGCGCAGAGATTTTCGCCGTCAGCGTCGGCATATACGGTCAACACGCCAACGCATCGCGCGTATGAAGGCGCTTCTGTTGTCCATGGGCGTTATGACGGCAGATGAGCTTGATCGCAATTATACCGCAGCACCGTGGAAGCTTGCTGCTGAAGCTTTGAACGGAAAGACCCTGTCTTGGATTGAACTGTGGTCTGTTCTTAGGTGGTATGCACACAATCGCGGTTATGATGGTAATCGTTTGGCCTCGGCGAAAAACTATCGCGAAGAGGATGCGGAGGATTCAAAGAAGAGCATGGCTGCCAAGGAGATGATGGTTAAGTTCGGGACGTCGTCAATGTGTGAGACGATGTGTCATTATCTGCGGATAGAGCCGAGTGGCAAGGTGTTTGCCTCGCGTGAGTATTTTAAGGGAACGGGCGTCTCATTTCCTCGGTCGGTTGTTGTCAATGAGGTGGAGCGAATCTTGAATTCGCATAAAGGAAAGCTTCAAGGAATTGATGAAGGATTCATCAAGCTGTTGACGGCAGATCCTTTGGTTTCAAAGAATTGGCTGAAAAAAGAAGATGATCTCCCGTTTTACGTTCAGAATCGCTTTTGGGGTGGAATACTTTTCGGACAGCTTGCGCCGCGTTTTGACAATCGCATCATCGGCAAGTGCCCTGTTAGTGGTGAAAAGCTTCCGCTGAAATCGAGCGCGGAGTTTTTGGAATTTCGATGGGCAATGCTTTTGGCGAACATTAGGGTCGGTGAAAATCATCGTCCGCTTACGAAGGAGGAAATCGCGGCGATGAATGCAAAGGCGGCGGTCGTTGGCGGTTTCGGCAAGCGCGATTTCAAAAAGGCAGTATTGGAGGCAACGGGCGAGAAGAAGCATAATCTTGATGCGCTTCTTACAGCGCCAGACGCGGATAAGTCAACAGTTCGATATCCTGGTTTGTTTGCTTTAACGAAGAATGAATTGAAGCGCGAGATGGATGAGTGCGAACGTCGCAGGTTGGCGAACTGGCTGTTTAGAGGTAAGGCGATTGAAGCGGGCGAGCTTTGTGAAAAAGAACTGCGGGCTGAGCTTCCGAGCGGGCGCGCCCCCTTTTCGCGCAAGGTAATGATGGACGCAGTTGCTGCGATTTATGAAGGACACGATCCGCGCGAAGAGGGAGGGCTCCTCTATCGTGATGCCACGAAGGAGGATCCTCTCGCTGAAAGGGATATTGATCAGGAGACGAATAATCACTTGATTCGCCATCGCATCAAGATCCTGCTGCGCTTGATGAAGGATATTGTCAAGGACTATGCGGAGAATAATCCCGCCCGAGTTGGACAGGTCACGATTGAGATGGCGAGGGACATGAAGGATTTGAGCGGAAAGACGAACAAGGAAATCGTTTCCGATATGAATGATCGCACGCGGCAACACAAAAAGGCCGCCCAAATGCTCGCAAAGCATCTTGGAATTGACGAACGGCTTGTTTCGCCCGGATTGATCAGAAAGGTGCGCATTGCGGAGGATATGGGGTGGAGGTGCCCGTATACGGGGCAGAAGTATGACATTCAGGACATCGTTTCAAAATCTGACGGCGAGGCGGGGAATGTCGATAAGGATCACATTTTGCCGCGGAGCCAGCGAGCCACGGATTCGCTGAGTTCGCTGGTCTTGACCTTTACTGAGGTCAATCGTCTCAAAGGTGCGCGGACTGGTCTTGAGTTCATTCGCGAATTTGGCGGACAGCGTGTGCCTGGGCGGGAGAATCTTGTTATTCTTGACGAGAAAAAGTATAAGGCGGAAGTGGAGAAACTAAAGGTGTTCGGACATGATGACGATCGGAAGAGGCAGAAGGCCCGAAAGGCCAATCTGATTCGGCAAACATCTGACGAAGCGGGGATGACGGAGGGAATGCTAACTCGCACGTCTCATATTACCAAATTGGCCAGTCGAGCGATTCGCGGATTTTTCGCCAATTGCGGACGGACACCTGAAATCGTTTCGATTCCAGGGCGGGTAACCGCCTTTCTGCGAAACGAAAGGAATTGGAATATTCTCGGCATACTGTCAGAAGTTGACCCGCGGATACGAGACGAGCACGGATTGAAATTAAAGCAGGAAATCCGCGGCATTACGCATATGCACCATGCCGTTGATGCGATTGCGTTGGGTCTTGCAGCGACATATCTACGTGGAAATAGAACGATTCAAATCGGTGACATCTGGGCTTTGATGTGTAAGCGTCGCGTAAAGGAAGAGGAAAAAGCACAGCTCAATTCAGTTGGCGTATTTTGCTTTACCGCTCAAAACGAACCGCGGCTTCTTGGTATGCCAGACTGGTTGCGTCAACAAATTAAGAACGCTCTTGCGGAGCAACGTGTGGTTGTGCATCAGCCCAAAGAAAAGGGCGGGCTCAAGGCAGATTTGACAACTTGGGGAATCGTTAATGTTGGAGTTGAGAAAGTAAAGCTTCGACAGAGGACCCGCAATGTAGACGGACTGCGTGAGCTGAAATATAAAGAAGTGTTGAAATCTGCTGCATTTGGGTTGGAGCCAAAAGCAGATGACGGAAAGTTAAAGCGCATAAATGGCGTCTTGATTCAGGATCAGAATTACGGGGTCGCCCTTATGGAGAATCCGATAATTATACGTCACCGTTTTGTGTGGAAGCAGATGGATGAGCTGAAGAGTCGCAATGGCGGCGTTATGCCAAAAGTCATTCGTCGACTTTCGCTTGTGCGAGTGGACGATAAGGGGGGTAAACATGATGGTGTCTGGAAAATTGCGTCGGTAAAGGACGCTTCCGCTGGAATCATGCTGGACCTTGTTCGTCCGTATGCGATACGCATTGAGAATAAAGTTGACTATGCATGGATAAACGCTGGGTTGAAGTCGTTGATGAAGAAGGGTCTTGAAGTCGTTGAAACAAAATATACGGGGGTTCCGCTATGTCCTATCACATCATCGACATCTCAACCACGGGGGCAAGTCTCTCGGTAAAAGACGACCAGCTAGTCAGTAAGAATCCGGACGGGAGCGTTAATAAACTCCCGATGGAGGACATTGGATCGGTCCTAATCAACTGCTTCTCTGCGGAGGTGCATAGTAGTTTCTTGGTGTCTGCGGCGGAACACAAGGTGCCGGTTTTCTTGTGCGACAAGTTTAAACCGGTTTCAATGGTGCTCCCAGTGCAGCGATCATCAGACACGCTGATGACACGTGCGCAGATTGAAGCACCGCAAAGATTGCTTCGCAAGTTGTGGCAGAAGACGGTCGATGCCAAGTGTGAGAACCAATATGACTTTATTGCTGAGATTGTCAAAGAAGATAAGCGATTGGAAGATTTAAGGGTCACAAAGAGCAGGGGAGATTTAACGAAAGAGGGCAACTGTGCCCGCCTCTATTGGGATCTGTATTCTGTTGCGCTTGACATCAATGGGTTTCATCGGTTCCGCGACGATAATGGGCTGAACGGGCTTTTGAATTACGGATATGCCGTACTTGTACTGCGTGTTCAGCAAAAGCTCTTGTCCTGCGGACTTGATCCACTCTATGGAGTTGGACATTTCACCAAGGAACGATCCCTGCCATTGTCATATGACATCATGGAACCGTTTCGCCCGATTGTCGACGAAATGATTTGCAGTTGGGTGAGGGAAAAGGACAAGGCTGGAGGAGAAGGGCTTTACGAAGTTGATAAGGATTATAAACGGTATATCCAGCTGCTTATGGAGCGGAAGGTCGTCTATCAAAAAGAAGAGTTGTCCTTGGATGCGGTTTTGGAGTTGGTCATCAAAAGTTTTAGAAGGGCGCTTATAAGCGGAAAGGAGTCGGAGTACAAGCCATGGATACGGAGAAATTCAAAATGGGTTGGCTGATGGTGTGCTTTGACTTGCCGGTCGGGACAAAAAAGGAGAGAAAGAATGCGACTCAGTTTCGCAAGTTTCTCTTGGATGATGGTTATGACATGATTCAGTTCTCGGTGTATGCGAGGCCGTGTGTCACGTTTGCACGACAGGAGACTCATTTGAGGCGATTGGAACTGAATGTGCCGCCAGAAGGATCGGTGCGTGCGCTTTTCGTGACTCGCGCACAATGGGAAAGAATGTATGCGATAGAAGGATCTCCGGCAGAAGAGATAGCCCCGGAAAGGATTCCAGAGCAGTTGCAATTTTGGTAGCAATGCGAGCAATGTCTGCTGTGGAGCCGCTGGTATTGCTCGCCTTGAAAACTGAACTATGGCAAAGCCCGTCATCAGGAGCGGATCGAGAACGGCGAGTATTGCTCGCCTTGAAAACTGAACTATGGCAAAGCCCAGTTGGTCAAGGAGTGAACACCGAGACGTATTGCTCGCCTTGAAAACTGAACTATGGCAAAGCAACGACGAAATGGCATCATAGATTTTATCGGTATTGCTCGCCTTGAAAACTGAACTATGGCAAAGCCATGCGGTTCTTCTCGATGTAGTCCATGAGTATTGCTCGCCTTGAAAACTGAACTATGGCAAAGCCTGTTCCTCGACCTCGAACGTGGATTTTCGTATTGCTCGCCTTGAAAACTGAACTATGGCAAAGCTGCGCACAATCGGGAGAGACATTCGGCAGGTATTGCTCGCCTTGAAAACTGAACTATGGCAAAGCAACCCGGCGAAGGTGCAGGAGTTCGTCAAGTATTGCTCGCCTTGAAAACTGAACTATGGCAAAGCAAGGGCTGGACGCGAGTAGGTACGCGCCCGGTATTGCTCGCCTTGAAAACTGAACTATGGCAAAGCGGAGACATTTCACTCGACTTCGAGAGTATAGTATTGCTCGCCTTGAAAACTGAACTATGGCAAAGCCTATCCCTTCGGGCGTGTCCGTCTCTTTGGGTATTGCTCGCCTTGAAAACTGAACTATGGCAAAGCCGCGGCGGCTGAGCGGATCGCGGCGGCCCGGTATTGCTCGCCTTGAAAACTGAACTATGGCAAAGCAAGCGTTAAGGGCTGTGCGCAGTGTCCGCCGTATTGCTCGCCTTGAAAACTGAACTATGGCAAAGCTGTAAAGTGCGAATTAACGCCAAGCTGACTGTATTGCTCGCCTTGAAAACTGAACTATGGCAAAGCGAAAAAGGGAAAGTCTATTCTTCGATGCCGGTATTGCTCGCCTTGAAAACTGAACTATGGCAAAGCCGCGGTTGACCCTGCTGGGAAATACTGCACGTATTGCTCGCCTTGAAAACTGAACTATGGCAAAGCGAGAATGTAAAGCATGTAAACGATCAATACGTATTGCTCGCCTTGAAAACTGAACTATGGCAAAGCAACAAAGGCGGATTTCTCAAGATAAATGCCGTATTGCTCGCCTTGAAAACTGAACTATGGCAAAGCTCCATGCCGATAAACGTCACGTTGATGCCCGTATTGCTCGCCTTGAAAACTGAACTATGGCAAAGCCGGCATCGACCTGAGCCGCGTCACGGTCACGTATTGCTCGCCTTGAAAACTGAACTATGGCAAAGCCGCAAGGGATCAAAGCTTTTGCGGCGGCAGTATTGCTCGCCTTGAAAACTGAACTATGGCAAAGCTTATCATCCGCATACGTGGCTTTACAATTCGTATTGCTCGCCTTGAAAACTGAACTATGGCAAAGCCCTTAATGGGAGATGAAAATGACAAGCCAAGTATTGCTCGCCTTGAAAACTGAACTATGGCAAAGCCCAGGTCCCCTCCTCGGTCCTGCGGGTCTCGTATTGCTCGCCTTGAAAACTGAACTATGGCAAAGCTGGGGCTACGCCAACCTCATGGACCGTCTCGTATTGCTCGCCTTGAAAACTGAACTATGGCAAAGCTTAGCTCGAAGACCTGACGGGCACAGTCTTGTATTGCTCGCCTTGAAAACTGAACTATGGCAAAGCCTGCGACGGCTCCACAACTGGGACATGGCAGTATTGCTCGCCTTGAAAACTGAACTATGGCAAAGCGACGCGGGCGACTTCGACCAAGCGGCTAAGGTATTGCTCGCCTTGAAAACTGAACTATGGCAAAGCTCTTATGCTGTTCTCAACGGTTGGGACGTGTATTGCTCGCCTTGAAAACTGAACTATGGCAAAGCGAGTGATTACAATGAAGAGCAATTTGATGTGTATTGCTCGCCTTGAAAACTGAACTATGGCAAAGCTTCCTTCCCAAGAGCCCTACGGCGCTCCTGGTATTGCTCGCCTTGAAAACTGAACTATGGCAAAGCGGCGCGGCGCATGGGTTGTATTGACAACGGTATTGCTCGCCTTGAAAACTGAACTATGGCAAAGCATTAAATGCGCCGACATTCCGCGCCCGGAGTATTGCTCGCCTTGAAAACTGAACTATGGCAAAGCCGATAATGTTCTGGCCCTTAAGAATAAGGGGTATAAAGGGCTTTGCCGCATTTGTATTTTTTTCAAAGAACGATATTATTATAGCAAAAGGAGGGCGTTGAGTGGTTGTGTAAATCGGCAAAGTTCGAGGATACGGCGAGATGGCTGTGCCTCAAATCTTGACCTTGTGGCGAGCGCGGGCGCAGGTGCGGCGGTCGGGGTTCGGCCGCTGCGCGACGAGAATGTAGTCGCCAGCGGCGGTTCCGTTGGGAACGGCGAAGGTCATGTGCGTGGCGTCGCACGATTTGATCGTCAGCTCTATCGCGGTCTTGCCGTCGGGTGTCTCCAGCCACAGGCGGTCGACCTTAGGCTTGTCGGTGTCGGCGAAGGCGAGTCCGTTGGCGAAGCCGTCCTCGCCGGGATGCAGTTTGTCGAAGAGCTGCTCGCCAGACTCCGAGTGACACCAGACGTCGGTGATCTCCGGGTCGATCGTCTGCGTCACGTTGATCGGCGACATGTAGGCGGCGGAGTCCTTAAGGCAGTTCCGCGGCGAAACAATCACGTTCAGCTTGTGCTTCGCGGGATCAAAGGGCGCGTTTGCCGCGTCGAAGCCGCCGGTAATGGAGTACCCGATGTTGAACCCGCCGAAGCTCAGATGGTAGCCACGCTTCAGACGGTCGGCGACATAGGAGCTCAGGCGATGGATGACAAGAGCGACGAACTCCTTCTGCAGCGTGGGCTGGATCGATTCCGCAAGTTCCTCGATGACGGCATCTTCTCCAAGCGTCTGGTCGTGCTCCACATGTGCGGAATACTTGCCGCCGTTCAGAAGCTTGCCTTTGGGAGGCGGACTCAAGACGAACCGCAGTTCGCTTTTTTCGTTCGGCTTTACAGGTTTTTGGTAGTGCTTGCCCATAATCAAGGTCTTCCTTTCCCTTAAGTAAATGACTTAGTGTCTGTTTGGTAAATGACTTAATGTCATTTGGGTAAAAGACATTGTGTCATTTTTGTAAAAGACATAATGTCTTTTGAAAAACTGGCTTAATGTCATTTGGAAAACAGACATAAAGTCATTTACAAAACAGACATAATGTCTTTTACCTCGTCCCAGTGCGAAGGTTGGAACGCGGCAGATAAGTGCTTGTTTCGCAGAGGTCGTGGTTGTTTTTCCTCCAGTGCGAAGGTGTGCGATGGTTCGGCGTTGTTCATTCAAGCTGCCATTCTGTTGGCATTTGCTAGTAGTATAGCAAATCTGTGAGAAATGGTGTGGCCTATAGATTTTTTTGGATGAGACATCTGAGCGTCTGAGACGTCTGAGTTGACTTCGGACGAGGCAAAGCGTATACTTCACAATAGACAGTTGGGGAAGAGGCATGAATGCAACGACCTTAGATTTGAGATATAGGACGCGCGAGGTTTTGAGTTCGCTCGACCGTGGCGAATCTGTTGTCATCACTTTCCGCGGGAAGCCAAGGGGGGTTATTGCGCCCTATCGCGAAACGACGGCGACGGAGGTCGAGTCGTCAATCATGGATCATCCGTTTATTGGCATGTGGGCTGGTGCAGGGACGTCCGTTGATGACGAGATGAATCGGTTGCGCGGAGGACGTTACAATGATCTTTGATACCGATGTGCTGATTTGGACGGCGCGTGGCAATGTCAAGGCGTCCAAGGCCATCGAGAATTCTCCGAAACGGCAGATTTCCACGCAGACATACCTGGAGTTGCTGCAATGCGCAACGGACAAGCGTCAGCAGTCGTTGACGAGGTCATTTTTGAAGGACTTTGCGTTTGAGGTCTTGCCGCTGACTTCCGGAATCGGCGTCCGTTCCTGTGCTCTGATCGAGCAGTTCGCGCTTTCGCACAATCTTCGAGTGGGAGATGCCATCATCGCCGCTACGGCCATTGAAAACGACATTATGCTCTGCACGACGAATGTCAAGCACTATCGGCAGATCCCCATGCTGTCGCTTTTCCCGCTTAAGGTCTCATAACATCCGGTTCGTGGCGGGTTGTGTTGCTCTCGCCGTTGGCGGGCCCTGGCTGACAGCCTCGGCCAAGACGGTCGAGGTTGCGTCCGGTGGCGACATCGCCGCAGCGGTCGTAGAGGCACACTCGGACGGAAACGCGGGTGCGGTCCATCTGCGCGGCGAGTACGCCGTCATGCGGAGGACCTCTGGTTGTCTTGTGATTCGGGAAAATCCGTAACGGAAAATCCCGAATCCGAAAATGCGCCAATTCCGCAAATATGGTATAATTAGCGCCAGTGGAGAGAGTCTGTAGATGCGAAATCCGTTTAAATTCGGTAAAGAAGTAACTGGATACCAGTTTTATGATCGCAAGGATGACGGAAACTTCGATTGCCGAGGCGCTTGATCTCCCTGAAAAGCTGTCACAACAGATGGGGTCGGTTCCGCTCGTCGTCGTGTTTGACGAATTCCAGGAAGTCGCGGGGCTTTCAAAGGAGTTCGCGCTGGAGAAGATATTCAGAAGCTGCATTCAGGCGCATCAGAACGTGCGCTACGTCTTCCTTGGGTCCAAGACACACCTGATGAAGCGCATGTTCGCGGATGCCGCGCGCCCATTCTACAATTCGGCGATGCCGCTTCCCCTCGGGAAGCCGCCGGCGGACGAGAGCCGCGAGTTCCTGACCTCGCGGTTCAGGGATGCGGGAATTGACCTGGGCGCATCCGAGTGCGAGGGGATCCTGTCCGCTTCGGAGAACATACCGTACTATCTTCAGGAGCTGGCTTCCGCAGTGTTCGAGGCGGTTCTTCCCGACCGGGTCGTGAAGGCGGGACATCTTGAGCAGGCAATCGAGGACATTGTCGCGAAGAACGCCGAGCTGTACGCCGAACGCGTGGCGGGGCTGTCCGAGACGAAGCGATCAATTCTGCTGGCGCTTGCGGACGAGCCCACTTCGACGTTCGGTGACGGATATCGCGCGGCTCATGCGCTGCCGGTATCCTCGACGCTTCACACGGCGCTCAAGGAGCTTCAGGAGAATGGAATCGTCTGTACCGATGAAAGCGGACATCGAATCGCCGACCCGTTTTTCATGCGCTATATTCGCACTTCGCCCGCGCGGGTTTTCTAAGGTTAACAGGAGCCATGCCACAATGAGCAAGATGATTGTTTTCTTTATGCTTGCGCCGCTCGCGGCGACATCCCTTGCGGACGAGCCGCTGCTCGTGCCGCAGGTACGTTCGTTCAAGGCGAGCGACCGCGCGCTGCCGAGCGAGGGCTACCGGATTCGCATCGGAGCTGATGGGAAGGCCGCAGTCGAGGCGGCGGACGAGGCCGGGCGCTTCTATGCCGGTGTGACCTTGCGCCAGCTCGGGGATGTGAAGGGTCCGCTGGAGATCGAGGACTGGCCGGAATACTCCTGGCGCGGCGCGCTGGTGGACGAGAGCCGGCACTTCTTCGGCGAGAAGGCGAT
>JAEDMC010000055.1 GCA_016303225.1 Kiritimatiellia bacterium | reverse complement strand
TTCGGTGATCGGCAGCTGGAGTCGACGCTTGTGTTCAGATATCGCGACGATGATGGCGGTGACGGAGAAGATGGCGATGGTTTCCGCTTCGGAATGTCGGTAAGTCCTGATACCATGTTTGTCAACAATGACGACGACAATGACGATGGGCAAAAGGATTGCTTGTCGATGTCGTCGGATGACGACTGGGGCTCGGGTCGCATCGAGCTCTGGTCCAGCGTGAAGACTAACGGGACGATCATAATTGACAATCGAGACGGTTTTGATGGAATAATCCATGACGAAAGCTGTGGCATGGGAAATGTTGGGATGGGGACGGAGTGGGATGTCTCTGACGGATATGGCAAGGAAATTGACCTGAGCTTCAATGCTTTTGGGCGCAGCGACTGCTATGAGGGATCGCAGGTAAAGGTTCGGTGGATACCCGAGTCGGGGATCGAGAAGACATTTGTCCGCCGTTTCACGGTCGTAGAACCGGAAGTTGAGCCGATCTGTTCGGAGCGGAAGAAAATCGTGCGCGACGGGGTCGAGCACCGCCTTGTCTACAATCCTTCGGGGGTTGTCGTCGGCAAGGACGCCTACTTCAAGATTGCTGTAGCGCCAGACGACTATCCCGATTCTAGGATCCGCTGGCAGGCGGTCGGTGCGGGCTCGGTCGATTTCGTCGGCGGCGACAGGGGCCGCGAAGTATGTGTTCGCGGTGTTACGGAGGGGGACGTGACGTTGGAGATTTCCATCGGCGACTGCCAGTCGGCGAAGCCGACCTTCTCCGTGAGGGTGGTGGAGAACGTATCCGTCAGGATGGATGTCTGCATTCTGTGTGACGGCAGCGGTCCGGTGCGGACGGAGTCGGCTGTTCGTGACGTGTTGCCGAAGGTGAATGACATCTTTGAGCAAGTCGGCATGACCTTTTACATTGATTCGGTCGTTGTGACGAACGTCGATGGAGCTATCCAGCCGGTGTATGACGGACCATCGAGACCTTACAACCTGAGTTTTGATGACGTTGCGCACATTCTGCCAGATTCAGGGGGTCTCAAGTGTTATTTCATCGATTCTTTTATCGACTCGGCTGACACCCGAGGTGCTAACGACGAGAATGGGATGTTGTTAACGAAGGTCGCGGATGAAGTTTCTTGGGCACATGAGATTGGCCACGCATGCGGACTAGAGGACATTTATGAAGAACACAACGGTCAGAGCATTCCTCCGGAAGAAACATTCGAGTGGCGTCATGCGACTGATGATTGGAATAATGGGAGCGCGGGTCAACATACAAAGGGCTCGCGGTATTATCAAAAGAATTTAAAAAGGCGTGAGCTGGTAAAAAGTCTTTTGATGTACGGCTATGGTTCTTCGACAAAGGCAGACATCTCGTCTGGTTACGTTGATGGGATAGTCAACATAGGCTCTGATAGGTCATGCCCAGGCCCTGCGAGAACTGGGCTTTTCGCAACAGGGGGAATTCATCCGCCCTCACATCAACGCAAGCACAATAATGGAGTTCAGCAATGAGAGCGATTACGATTTTCGCATTGTTTCAGACCTTGTTCGGCCTGCTGGCTGCGGCTGACGCGACTGATGCTCAGTTGCGACACATCTTGGAGCGAGCAACATGTTATGAGGACAATCCCCATGCGTCATGGGGCGAGATACGTTATGCCATTCGGGAGGCGGGAGGGAATTCTAATCGCGTTGTCTCGCTGATGAAGCAGTTAATCAATGAGGGGACACAAAGGAATGGTAGCACGAGATTTTACCTGTCGGAGATCGGCAAATACGGAACGAACATCGACCTTCCTTTTCTTTACCAAAGGGTGTCGGAAACGAATTTCTGCGCGTCGGCAACTGAGGCGATTCTTAGAATTGAGGGTCTTACAACTAATTCTCTGGTGCGGATAACGTCATCGTTGCCGGATTGTCCTCGCGGAAACAAGCAGTCAGCCATCGCATGGTGTCGTATCCTTGATGTTGTGACGAAATTTCAGAGCGGTGAGCCGATCAGGATTTTCGCCCTTTCGAATGCCGTTCAGTTCATTTCGCGGCAGACAGAGTCGGCAGACTGGCTCGACAGGGGTCTAATACGGATTGATCCACCGTATCGCATGAGCAAGCGTCGTCTTGCGGCTCTTCGTTCGGTTCGTGACCTTGGGATAAACGAATGGCAAACTAATTATGTGTTTCAGGCGATTCGAGAACTAGAATCGTATCCCGAGGCGGACTTGCCTGAGTGAGGTGATGCAGGTACGCCAAGCAAAGCTCGGAATGTTGAATTGAGCGGGGACAGTCCCCAATAAATTCCGGGCATTGGCTGTCTCGCGGACGCTATTGTAGGATCATCCTTGATGGTGTGACAAAACAATGGAGCCATTGGCTATGGGAAGAACACTGATTCGCTGGGCGATCGCGCTGGCCTGTCTTTGCGCGATCGCGTTTCTCGTGATGATGGCGACCGTTTGGCCGGACCATGCGGCGTGGCATGCCAGGTGCGGCAACGAGTGGCATGATGCACCCGTGAAACGGTATGTGCCGCCGACCGCCGAAGAGATGCGGACCTACCTGCAGATCGTCGGCGACATTGTCGCGGCGTATTCGAATGGTCAGGAAAAGGCCATGTATGAGGGGGTCGCACGCTTTCCGAAGTCGGTCTACGGCTTGCGGGGCGATGACCACCACAAGGTGGAACTTCCCCTTGCCCGGATGTGGTGCATCGAGCGGATTCGGCTTCGAGAGGATGGATTGAAAGAGTTCGCGTCGGTAGAAGACTTCGAGCACGCCATGCGCGTGTCGATGTCTCTGGCGAGGATATACGGGCGTTTCATCTTGGATTCGGGATTAACGGCGGATCGCTATCTTGTGTCGATCGAGTGTGAAACGCTTGAGCGCCTGCAAAAATACAAGGACAAGTTTGCGCGGGAGGGGAAGTCGGATTGCCTTCGGGTGACCGAGAGGTTCCTTGCCGAATGGATCGCGCAAATCGAATCGGAACAGGGCTTTACGCGTGCGTATATGAGACGCCAGGATCAAGGACTGAGACATTTTGCCGAGATAGGGGAAGCTACCGCAGAAGAGCTGCGGCGGGATTTGAGAAAATGTGTGTATCAGCTTCAAAAGTCCTGCGGCTACACGCCGAAGTGGCTGGACGAGGAGTTTCCGCTGCTGCTGGAAGAAAAGGAGTCGAAAGGGCCAGAAGCATCCGATAACGCTGGTCGCTGAAGTGACCTACGCGGTGCCAGAGGGTAAGATGATGGCAAGCAACTGGTGGGTGATAGAGGCATTTGAAGATTGTTCGATTGGAGGCGGTTTTGTGCTTTCCGGAGGTGGTTCTCTGTTGCGCGGTCTTGATGAGTTGCTGACGCGTGAGACGAGGCTGAAGGTCTTTCGATCCGAAAATTAGCTCACAGCAATGGTCGAGGGCACTGGCGTAGTGCTTGCTGAAATCGACTTCTTGGTGAATAACAGGAAGTCGTGTGGTGGAGAAAGAGCAGGTCGAATGAATTGCGAAGATCGTGGTGATTCGTTGAAGGCGTTCACTTGACGGGTTGGGGGTTCGGCAGTTGTCGTTTTGCCGTCGGCGAGGGTGTTGAACAGTGTTGGCGGTGCCTTTGAGGAGAGTCGGCATATGGGGATTTATGACACAGTATCGGGGGATTTATGACACAGTATCGGGGGGTTTTTGACACAGCATTGAGGGGATTATGACACAGTATAGAGGGATTTTTGAGACAGTACGGAGTGATGGATGGGGCTCTATGAGGTTTGCGGGCACCTTGGGCGGTCATGGAAAGACCGCCGCCCCTGGTTTGGGCGCGGACGAGATGTGCTCGTCCAAGATGAGGGCTGCGAACGCCTACAGATGCGAACATTTGCTATAATCCCCTTGTTAGAGACAAAATATTGAGGAGGGGTGAATGGGAGGAGCACATCGAGCAACTGGGAATCCGAGGGGGCGTCCGCCGAAGATTCCGTTTGACTTTGGTCAGCGCGTAATGGAGAATCTTCGGAGTCGTGTCGATCCGAAGACAGGTCTTGTCAGGCCGCTCACTGCACATATGGCTCGGCAACTCGGGGTCAGCCGTTCGACTGTTTCTCGGGAATTGCGCAGCTTGCGACAAAACGGAGCCTTTGAATTTGTCGATGTTCGCGTCGGTCCAAAGCAACTGACCACTTATTACCGGTTGAAGGGCTGACGAAAATCGCTTGATAACTCGCGCACCTGGACGATGTAAAGGAAACTCTAAGGAAACTTTGATATAATAGGCAACATGATTGCCTATGTCAGGGGAACGGTTGCGGAAAAAGAGCCAACGCGGGTTGTGATCGAGGCCGGAGGCGTCGGTTACGAGCTGCTGATTCCCATTTCCACTTACGAGAAACTGCCGCGGACCGGGTCCGAGGCGAAGCTCCTTGCGTACCATTGCATCCGCGAGGATGACGAGATACTCTTCGGCTTCGCCACGACGGACGAGCGTGAGATGTTCTTGAAGCTCACGTCCGTTTCCGGCGTCGGTCCGAAAATTGCGCTCGCGATCCTCTCCGGCTCGTCGGTCGGCGAGCTTTCGATGGCAATCGTCGGCGGGGATGCGAAGCGGATCGCCGCAATCAAGGGCGTCGGCAAGAAGACGGCCGAAAAGATCTGCGTGGAGCTCAGGGACAAGGTGGACGCGCTGGCGTTTGCGGCGGGTCGCGGTGACAAGAATGCCGCCTCTCCGATCGCCGCTGATGCGTTGGCAGCGTTGCGGTCGCTCGGCTTCAACGAGGAGGTTTCGTCGAAGATGGTCGCCGAAGTCCTGGCGAAGCATCCGGAGATTGATTCGGTGGAGAAGATCATCAAGCTTTCCCTGGCGGGGAAGAGGGGTTAGGGGTTAGGTTTTAGGGGTTAGGGGTTAGGTGTAGGTGAAAGAAGAAAGGTGAACAATGGTATGAAAAATTATCTGTCTTTCGTCATGTGTCTGGCGTCCTCCTCGTTGCTGGCGGGCGTCGTTCAGCCGCTGTGGCCGGAGGGGAAGATTCCGGATTTCCAGGAGAATCAGATTGCCGCGCCGTCGCAGGAGGTGCAGAAGCCCGGGTTTGACCGCGCGGCGCACCGGATGCCGTATCTCGAGTGGTCCGAAAAGCCGGCGAATCCGAACGGCGCGTGCGTGATCCTCATTTCCGGCGGCGCGTATGGTTGCACGTGTGACGGTCCGAAGTTCCGGCCGCTCGAAGACCTGCTTCTCGACAACGGCGTCACCTGCGTGTGGCTCTGGTACCGCACGCCCCGTCCGGAGGGGCTGCCCATCTACCAGTCCGGCTGGCAGGACGGACAGCGCGCAGTGCGGCTCGTTCGAGCCGCGGCGAAGGAGCGCGGATTCGACCCCGAGCGGATCGGCGTCCTCGGCTGTTCGGCGGGCTCGCACCTTTCGGTGATGCTGGCGACGAGCGCGTTGACGCCCGCGTACGCGAAGGTCGATGCGACGGACGACATTCCCTGCCACGTCAACTTCGCGCTTCCGATGTGCGTGGCGTATGCGTTGACGGACGGGCTTACGGTGGCGAATTCGCGTGACGGCGACGCGCCGGACGTGAAGCTCAACCCGTCCTTTAAATTCGATGCGAAGACGTGTCCCATGTGCTTCTTCCACGGCGGAAAAGATCAGCATTCGCCGAACGGCTCGACGCAGCTCTACCGGCAGCTCCGCCGGATGAAGATTCCCGCCGAGCTGCACCTTGACCCTGACCGCGGGCACGGTCCCGTCGACGTGAAGAAGTTCGGCCGGGCGATCGAGTTCATGCGCCAGATGGGCTATCTCGGCGAAGTCGATCCCGAAGTCGAGCTGATGAAGCGCTATGCGAGCGATTTCGCGCGCGGCAGCTACGAGAAGGAGGACATTTGGCCGAAGGGCGAGATGCCCGACGTGCAGACGAACCAGTGCACGCCGTACATCGAGTGGCACCTGCCGAAGGACCTGAAGACGAAGGCGATTCAGATCATCTATTCGGGCGGAGGCTACACGGGCAACGATCCGAACGGCTTCGAAGTCGCGCCCGCCCGCCGCTATCTCAACGAGAAGGGCATGACGGTCGTCACGATGAAGTACCGTACGCCGCGTCCCGCAGGACTGCAGAAGCACGTGACGGCATGGGCCGACCTCCAGCGCGCGGTCCGTATCGTCCGCTCGAAGGCCGCGGAGAAGGGGCTGGACCCGAACCGCATCGGCATCATGGGCTCGTCCGCGGGCGGACACCTGACGCTCATGGGCGCGACGAGCTCGCTGCACAACGCCGCGCGTGGAGACTGGTGGACGCCGTCTGGCCTGGACGCGATCCCCTGCAATGTGCAATGGGCGGTCGCGATCTATCCCGCGTATGCGCTCACGGATGGTGACGAGCAGCCGAACAAGACGGGCGGCAATGACGATGCGGCGCGGCTTGTCCCCGAGTTCTCGTTTGACCTCGCGACATGCCCGATCCTCTTTATCCACGGCGATGCGGACGGCTGGGCGGCGATGAACTCGGTGAAGTGCTGGGAACAGCTTCGCCGCATGGGCATTCAGGGCGAACTGCACACGCTCGCGACGCGCAACCACTGCTTCCAGGCTAGGGCGACGCCGGGCACGGGCAGCTACACCTGGCTTGAGCGGATTTGGGACTTCCTGACGCAAAAGGGATTTAATAAGTAGTTGGTAGTTGGTAGATCAGATAGAAAGGCGAAAATGAAAAAGCTGATTCTTGTTGTTGTACGCATGTTGTTGTCCTCCTCGCTTTTCGCCGCGCCGGAGGCGTGGCGGAACGGCGAGCGGGTGCCGCTGTGGCCGGAGGGGAAGATTCCGCATTTCCAGGAGCACCAGATCGGCGAGATGACGGACGAGGCCGGCGGCTATCCGCTGAAGCCGAAGGAGGGCTTTGACGCGGCGGCGCACCGGATGCCGTACCTCGAGTGGTTTGCGGCGCCGACGAACGCGAACGGCGGGTGCATGATCCTCATTTCCGGCGGCGGTTACCAGAACTGCTGTGACGTCGGGCTCATCAAGTTCTGGCGCGACGAACTGACGAAGATCGGTTTTCAGTGCGTCAACCTCGTTTACCGCACGCCGAGGGCGAAGGGCTTGCCCTGTCACCAGAGCGCGTGGGAGGACGGACAGCGCGCGGTGCGGCTCGTCCGCCGCGATGCGAAGAAGCGCGGATTCGATCCCGAGAAGATCGGCGTCATCGGCATGTCGGCGGGTGGACATCTCACCTGTCTCCTGGCGACCATTTCGCAGACTCCTGCCTATGACAAGGTCGACGACGTCGACGAGACGCCTTGCCATATCAACTGGGCGATCCCGAATGCGCCGGCGTACAACACGCTGAACGGGTCGAAGGGCGACCAGAGCGTGAAGGACGGCGTCTCGGTCGTGCCGTCGATCAATCCGGTCTTCACGGTCGATGCGAAGACGTGTCCGATGTGTTTCCATCACGGCGGGAACGATCCGTGGTCGCCGAACGGCTCGACGCTCCTCTACCGCGAGCTTCGCAAGCGCGGGATTCCGGCCGAGCTGCACCTCTATGCGGACAAGCCGCACGGAGCGCACGGGTTCGAGCGGGCGCTGGAGTTCATCCGCCAGATGAACTTCGACGGCAAGCTGTCGAAGAACGAGGAGCTGCACGAGCACCGGTTCTATCCGGGCGATACGATTCGGACGGAGAAGGAGCTGCTTTGGCCGAAGGGCAAGATGCCCGATGCGGACATCTGCCATCCGTTCGATCCGTATCTCGTGTGGTTCGTCCCGGAGAAGCTCAAGACGAAGGCGATTCAGGTGATTGTGCCGGGCGGCGGTTACTGGATGTGCAACTTCAACGGCGAGGGGACGCCGGTCGCGCATTACCTGAACGGCAAGGGCATGACCGCCGTCGTCGTCATGTACCGTTGTCCGCGTCCGGACGGCAAGCCGAAGCATCAGGTCGCGTGGGAGGACGCGCAGCGCGCGGTCCGTCTCGTCCGCAGCGAGGCGCCGGCGCGCGGACTCGATCCGGACCGCATCGGCATCATGGGCTTCTCGGCTGGCGGACACCTGACGCTGATGACGGCGACGAATGCGAAGACGCCCGCCTACGAGCCGGTGGACGCGATCGACCAGATCTCCTGCAAGCTGCAGTGGGCGTGCCCGATCTATCCGGCCTACTCGCTGACGGACGGCGCGGACCAGCCCAACCAGACGGGCGGTAACGACGATTCGGCCGTGCTCGTGCCCGAGTTCTCGTTTGACGAGGATACGCCGCCGATGTGCTTCGTGCACGGCGATGCGGACGGCTGGGCGGCAATGAACTCGGTGA
Organism: Kiritimatiellia bacterium; assembly: GCA_016303225.1. GTDB lineage: Bacteria > Verrucomicrobiota > Kiritimatiellia > RFP12 > UBA1067 > UBA1067. The sequence continues at coordinate 6,806 of JAEDMC010000055.1, read as the reverse complement.
AGTGCTGGGAGAAGCTGCGTATGATGGGACGGCAGAGCGACCTCCACACCCTTGCGAAGCGCGGGCACTGCTTCCAGATGCGTGCGGCGCCGGGCACGGGCAGCTACACGTGGATGGACCGGATCTGGGACTTCTTGAGCCGCAAGAGACTCAACAAGTGAATTTATGGTAAAATATACGGTCAAGGATTAAAAAGCAATGAAGAATCTGACTGCTGACGAACTGCGTGACACGTATTTGAAGTTCTTTGAGTCGAAGGGGCATAAGATCATCCCCGGCGCCTCGGTCATTCCGGAGAACGATCCGACCGTCCTCTTTACGACTGCGGGTATGCATCCGCTGGTGCCGTACCTGATGGGCGCGATGGAGCATCCGGCGGGGACGCGTCTCACCGATGTGCAAAAGTGCGTCCGAACGGGCGACATTGACGAGGTCGGCGACGCGGCGCACCTGACGTTCTTCGAGATGCTCGGCAACTGGTCGCTGAACGACTACTTCAAGAAGGAGGCGATCAGCTGGAGCTTTGAGTTTCTGACGCAGCACCTCGGCTTCAAGCCGGAGCAGCTCAACGTCACCGTCTTCCGCGGCGAAGGCCAGGAGGGCGAGGCAGGTTACATCCCGGCGGACGAGGAGGCCGTTGCAATCTGGAAGTCGCTCGGCATTCCCGATGAGCGGATCTTCCGCCTGCCGCGCGAGGACAACTGGTGGGGGCCGGCCGGGACGACGGGTCCGTGCGGTCCTGACACCGAGATGTTCATCGACACCGGCAAGGAGAAGTGCGGTCCCGATTGCCGTCCGGGCTGCCACTGCGGCAAGTACATCGAGATCTGGAACGACGTCTTCATGCAGTACAACAAGAACGAAGATGGCAAGTTCGTTCCGCTGGGGCGTCACAACGTCGACACGGGGATGGGCGTTGAGCGCACGATTTGCATGATGTCCGGCGCGCCGACCGTTTACGACACCGAGATCTTCGCCCCGATCATGAAGGCGATCGACGATCTTCGCGCCGCCGGGTCCAGTGCTCCGGAGCTCGCTCCGGAGGACCTCCTGAAGGCCCGCCGCGTGATTGCCGACCACATGCGCACGGCGACGTTCATTCTCTGCGACCCGAAGGGAGCGGTGAAGCCGGGCAACGTGGGCGCGAACTACGTCCTCAGGCGTCTCATTCGCCGCGCGGTCCGCTTCGCGCGCATGATCGGCATTCAGCCGGGCTTCACGGTGAAGCTCGCCGAGGTGATCTGCGAGAAGTACAAGCATGTCTATCCCGAGCTCAAGGCGAATCTCGAGACGTGCAAGCTCGACCTTGAGGCGGAGGAGAAGCGTTTCAACGCGACCTTGGACAAGGGCGAGGCGATGTATCAGAAAGTCGCCGAGCAGCTGAAGGCCCACGGACAGAGCCAGATCAGCGGCAAGACTGCGTTCAAGCTCTACGACACCTTCGGCTTCCCGTTCGAGATGACGTGCGAGATGGCGGCGAAGGACGGTCTCACGGTCGACAAGGAAGGCTTCGATGAGGCGAACCGCAAGCACCAGGAGCTTTCGCGCACCACGTCGGCCGGTTCGTTCAAGGCGGGCCTGCAGGACAATTCCGCGGTCGTGACGCGCATGCATACGGCGACGCACCTGCTGCACGCCGCGCTCCACAAGGTGTTGGGTCCGACGGCGAACCAGAAGGGCTCGAACATCACGGCGGAGCGTCTGCGCTTTGACTTCTCCTGGCCGGAGAAGATGACGGAGGAGCAGAAGGCGGCCGTCGAAAAGCTCGTCAACGAATGGATTGAGCAGGGCATTGAGGTCACCAAGAAGATGACCACGGTCGAAGAGGCGAAGGCCGAGGGCGCGATGGCGCTCTTCGGCGCGAAGTACGGCGACCAGGTCTCGCTCTATTCGATCGGCGACATCTCGAAGGAAATCTGCTGCGGTCCGCACGTCACCAACACGAAGGAGCTTGGTAGCTTCAAGATCAAGAAGGAAGAGTCCTCATCCGCCGGCGTCCGCCGCATCAAGGCTGTCATTGGCAATCTCGCGTGAGAATGGTATAATGCGAACCATGAAGGCGAACAAGGTCATCCTGGTGCTGGCGGCGTCCGTATGGTCGGCTGCGGCTGTAGCGCAGTCCCCGAGCGCGACCCCGGGTGCGGGCGGGGTCGGCAATGCCCGCTATGCGACCGACGCGTATCCGGGGTTTGACGTTGAGGACGAGAACGTCAAGCCAGAGCGGAAGGAGCCGCGGTGGTTCTCGTGGATTACCGGTCCGAACCGAGAGAATGCGACTGACCAGTACGCCTACTGCCAGGAGCTGGTCGCCGGCGGGAACTTCTCCAAGGCGGCGAAGCAGCTGGACGCGCTGGTGCGCAACTGGCCGACGGCGCCGGAGGCCTGGAAGGCCCAGCAGCAGCTAGCGGCAATCCAGGTCGAGCCGCTGAAAGACTTCGAGGACGCCTTCAAATCCTATCGGTATCTGCTGGACTTCTATTCGCTGCAGTGCGACTACAAGGCCATTGCCGACAAGCTGTACCAGCTTGCGGGCATCCTGAAGATCGAGGGCAAGGAGATCATGTTCGTCCGGTTCGAGAACACGGTGGACGTCCGCCGCGCCTACGAACAGTGCGTGCTGCGCGCGCCGGGAGCGTCGTGGGTACCGGAGGCCATGCTGACCATTGCGGCCTTGCGGGTGGACGAGGGGCGGCCCGAAGAGGCCGTGAAGGTTTACGAGAACCTTCGCAACCTGCATCCGGAGACGGATTTCGCCCGGACGGCTGTCTTTCGCGAGACCGAGGTGCGGATGTCGATGCTCCGCGATCACGAATACAACCGGTCGCGGTGTCAGGACACAATTGACTATATGAAGCTTGCGCTTCGGACATGTCATCCGTCGGATGCGGCTGCGATTCAGGCGTTTCTCGACGAGGCCCAGTCGCTAATTGCCGACGAGGCCTATCGCGCGGCGAAGTTCTACGATTCGAGGACGCGGACGAAAAGGAGTGCGATTAACGCATATGAGAGGTTCCTCGAGGATTATCCGCAGAGCGCGCATGCCGATGAGGTCCGTGATCGTCTCAACGAACTGAAAGGCAACCAGGAATGAAATTCCGTTTCCCACGATTCGCATTCGCCTTGGTCTTCGCCACTCTCCTTGCGGGCTGTGCATCGAGCTACTGTTGGCGTCCTACCGTGCCGCAGAAGATGCGGTCGGTGTGCGTGCCGACGTTCCGCAACGAAACGAGCGTGCAGGAGCTGGGGGCAATCGCCACGCGTCAGCTGTTGCGCGAAATTCAGCGTGAGGGCACGTTCAAGATCCGGAACGCAGGAGATGCAGCCGTTGAGATTCAGGGCGTCGTCAAGTCGGCGGGTAGCACGGTCGGTGCCTACGATCGGGTGACCGAACTGGCGTTGAATGCCTACAACTATACGGCGGTGGCTGAAGTTTCGGTCATTGACAAGCGTTCGCGCAAGGTGTTGGCCGACAACCTGAAGTTCAGGGCAACAGTGCAGTTTACGTCCAGACGGGACTTGTCGACGGCGATGCGTAACGCGTCGGACCGCCTGATGGACGACCTGTCGCGTCAGATTGTCGACAGCTTGCTTAGCTTGAAGTGGGAAAGGAACAGCGAAAATGAATGATGTACATGCAGTCATCGAGCTCAAGATAACGCCTCAGCGCGATTCCGGATTCGGCAGGATCGCTGAGCGGATTTCCAAGTTCGAGCAGGTCGAGGCGTGCTTTCTCATGAGCGGCGCGTACGACCTCCTGGTCTTCGTCAAGGGTGACAGCCTGCAGGATGTCGCGCAGTTCGTCGCGCAGGACCTTTCGACGCTGGATGGCGTTCTTTCGACCGCGACGCATTTCATGCTCGAGACCTATAAGACGGGCGGCGTCCTTGGCAAAATTGAAGATGAACGGATGGAGGTTTCGTGATGGCAGTTGATCTCGCGCAGAAGGCGCAGAATTTCACCAACCGCGGCCGTCAGGCCCTGGAGACGGGGCGTTACGAGCTCGCAGTCGACATGCTGATGGAGGCCGTTTCGGCCGCGCCGGACATTCTGGAGACGCGTAAGCTCCTGAGGGCGGCCCAAATCGCCAATTTCAAGAAGAATGGCAAGGTCGGTTTCGGCGCGAAACTTGGCTATATGATGGCTCGGCAGAAGATACTGGGTCTGGTGAAGAAGGGCAAAGGCGTCGAGGCGATGGCCGAGGCCGAGAAGCTTCTCTGCCAGAATCCGCTGGACGCCGACAACATCGAGGCGGCTGTCAAGGCCGCTGAAGCCGCGGGGAAGGCAGAGCATGCCGCCATTTCCGTTGAGGCGGCCTACGAATGCTCCAACAAGGATCCGTCGCTTTTGGAGCGTGTCGCCACCTATTACACGATGGCGAAGCGCTGGGACAAGGTCCGTGACGCCTATCAGAAGCTTTCGGAGATGAAACCGGGCGACCAGCGCGTGATGCAGCTTCTGAAGAACGCCGAAGCGCAGGCGACGATGAATTCGGGCTGGACCGAGACGGTCGGCAAGACGGGCGGTTTCCAGGCGCTGATCGCGAACAAGGAGCAGGCGGCGAAGCTTGACGCGGCCAATAAGGCCGTCGTGACGGGCGATGACGCGGAACTGCTCATCCAGGAAAAGCTGAAGCAGATCGAGGCGGAGCCGAAGAACATGAATGCCCGCCGTGCACTCGCGCGAATCTATATTCAGGGCAAGCGCTTCTACGAGGCGATTGACGTCCTGCAGCAGGCGATTGAGGTTTCCGGCACGATGGACCCGGAGCTGGACCGCATGCTTTCGCAGACGAAGGTGCAGTATTACGACCAGCAGATCGAGGCCCTGCGCGCGAACGGGCAGGAAGACGACGCCGTCGCCATGGAGGGCGAGAAGAACCAGTTTGTGTTCGACGACCTCGCCGCTCGCGTCGAGCGGTATCCGAACGACCTGCATCTCCGCTTCGAGCTCGGCAAGCAGTACTTCACCTACGGCTACTACGACGACGCGCTCACGCACCTGCAGCTCGCGCAGAAGAGTCCGAAGGACCGTCTCTGGGCGCTCTATTATCTCGCGATGTGCTTCCTTGCGCAGGATCAGGTTGACATGGGCGTCATGCAACTTGAGACGGCTCGCGACGCAATCCCGACGATGGACGACCTCAAGAAGAAAGTCGTCTACCAACTCGGCCTCTGTGCCGAAGCGTCCGGTGACCTTGAGAAGGCGTACCAGTACTACAAGGACGTCTATTCGTCTGACGTCGGCTTCGAGGACCTTTCCGAGCGCATGCTCGCGGTCTCGCAGGCGATCAAGGCGCGACAGCAGTGAGACGGGGATTTCAAATCTCAAATTTCAAATCTCAAATCTTGAATCTGAAATCTTAAATTTGAAATCTTAAATCTTAAATTTGAAATCTGAAATCTGAGATTCCGAGCGCAACGCGCTCAAACTGGCAGCCCCAAGGAGAGTCGAACTCCTCTACCAAGCATGAAAAGCTCGTGTCCTAGCCGATAGACGATGGGGCCCAAAAACGCGCGTAGTATACCAAAGATTATGACCGACCGTCAAGCGTACGTTGCCTTCAATCTCACTGACAAGGTGGGCTTTGCAACCGTTTCAGAACTCGTGGCGCGCGCGGGAAGCGTGGTCGCGGCGTGGGAGGCGTACCCAAAGAAGGTGTCGCGCACGGGCGGTGAAGTCGACTGGGAGGGTGAATTCAAGCAGGCGGAGAAGTATGGCGTCCAGATCGTGACGCCGGCGGATGCGGATTATCCGCGGCAGCTCCGCGAGGCGCCGGGCGCACCACTCTGCCTCTACGTAAAGGGCGACGTGAAGGCGCTTGCGAAACCGATGATCGCGATGATCGGGACGCGTCGCGCGACGCCGTACGGACTTGGCCTTGCGGGCGATCTCGCCTTTGATCTCTGCAAGGCAGGATGGGGCATTGTCTCGGGACTCGCCCTCGGCATTGACGGCGAAGCGCATCATGGCGCGCTGATGGCCGGAGGCGTGACGGTCGGCGTGCTGGGTTCGGGCATCGACCGCTTTTATCCTCCGGAGAACCGCGAGCTTGCCCGCGAAATGGTGAAGAAGGGCGGCGCGGTCGTGAGCGAATTTCCCTTCGGGCGTCCTCCGGACCAGGAGACGTTCCCAATCCGCAATCACGTCGTGGCGGCGCTGGCGCGCGGCGTCGTTGCGGTCGAGGCTCCGCTCAAGAGCGGCACGCTCATCACCACCGGCATCGCCGCGGACCTCGGCCGCACCGTGATGGCCGTCCCTGCGCGTGTTGACAACCGGATGTCGGCTGGTTGCCTCAAGCTGATCCGCGAAGGCGCGATTCTTGTGCGTGACGCCGACGACATTCTCGAGGCGATGAGCGAGTTGTTGCCGCGAGGGATCAAAGATCGGGGGCTGGGGGTTGGGGGACAGGAAAGGGACGACCCCGACACGCCGAAGTACAGCGTTGAAGAGGCGCTGGTGATGACGCATGTCGATGAAGACGGGATCTCGATTGACGAGCTCGTCCGAGAGACGAAACTGCCGGTTCAGAAGGTCAATGCGCTGGCGATGTCGCTGCGGCTTAAGGGGTTTGTTCGCTTTCTTCCTGGAAATCGAATTTCGCTATTGACGCATCGGAAATAATTTTGATATACTATCTCACCAATCACAGGCCAGGTTAGCACAGTTGGTAGTGCGGCTCATTCGTAATGAGCAGGTCGGGGGTTCGAATCCCTTACCTGGCTCCAGTTGGCGGGAGTAGATCAATTGGTTAGATCAACAGATTGTGATTCTGTGGGTTGCGGGTTCGAGTCCCGTCTCCTGCCCCA
>JAEDMC010000258.1 GCA_016303225.1 Kiritimatiellia bacterium | reverse complement strand
GTCGCTTGGCCATTCTGTTGCAAGCTCCTGCGCAAGACTCTCGGCGTGATGCAGCATCCGCGAGGCGATGGCGTCAAGGCGGCCCAGGGTGAGAGCTGGGCGCATTCTGGCCTCCCGTGCCATAAGCGCAAAGTTCTCGCGCCTGACGTCCGCAAACCGCTTCGCCCCTCCTATTGACATTGCGCCGTCGCCCGACAAGGACGGATATACGAGCGTTGACATGACGTCATAGATTGGCGCTAGTCCACGCCCGCCTTTCTGTCGATACAGAATCGAGGAATTCTTTCCGTGCGCATCGGCATTTCCGATCAGGAAGTTGAAGGTCATCCAGTCTATAAACGCGAGTCGGTCTGCCAGCGAGAACTTCATCTCCTGCATCGCTTTCATGCAAGACGCAAAGGACGGACCTCCTTCGCTTTCATACTTCATCTCCCCGGATACACCCAACGCCTGACAGAAGTCCTCCTGATGCAGACGGCTTACTTCGTCGCCAACGGATTCCCTGTCGTATCGTTCCGTCCAGTAGTATGTGTCGCCCTTGATGCGCATGAGACCGCATTTCGCCGTCTTTAGCCCCAGTCTCGCCGCGAGCGACATCGAGAAGAATTCGTTGAAAACGCTGTCGGCATAATCCTCCGCAGGCGGCTTGATGATATGCGTCGATGGCATCCCGAACAACGGAAGCGCAATCCGTCCATCTGCAATCCGCGCAATCAGCTTGTTTTGCGCGCCCGACCCGGATATGCGGTACCCAGCCACGCCATTCACGTAAAGAGGTCGCTTCCTGAGCGATTTCAAAACCATGCCGGCCGCATCTTCATCAAGCATCTCCAGCCGAGCGGCTGATTCCTCCTCCTGCGGCGTGTCTTCAGGCCACAGCGAAATGGCTCCGGCGCAATCCCCTCCCAGAGCCTCGAGAAACCCGAATATGTTGTGGCGCGAAACATGCAATATCGGACCAAGCTTGCGCCTTACCTGATCCGGCGGAAGCAGGTTCTCGAAGAAGACCGTCGTTGTCTCGGTGTCGAACGGCTCGGATCGTAGAGGCAAAGATCGGGAAAGCGGCATGGACATGGAATCGGCAAGATATTCCGGATCGTATGAGAACCGCATCTCGTTGTGGTGAGAAGAATAATCCAGTCGTCCGACTGTTCGACCGAGCAGACGGACGATCAACGTACCTTTCCTTGGAGCGGCAACAGGCATGGTTAAACTCCTTCCGGCGCTGTCAAGACAAGTGAAACCCCTAGTGTGTCAAGCACCTTCAGCAGTTTCCCGGTTTGAACCGTCTCCTTGCCAGCCTCCGCATCTACGACAAAACGTCGGCCTACATCAGCCGCCTGAGACAGCTGAAGTTGCGTCACCCCTTGTCGTTTCCGTTCCGCAGCAAGGAATTCGCCAAGCTCTTTCATGTTCATAGCAACCTCCGTGTTACCGAGCGGTATCATACTATATTTAAACTGACTCCGTCAACCCTCAATGTTACCGCACAGGAACATTTGCAAGCACACGAGATGAGACAAGTTGCTGCAAATTTGGCTCGGTAACTTTCACTTCAGCGGATGCGGTAGGATGAGACGACGACAAGTCCGTTCTTGAAAACGACTGTCGCCCGGAAGTAGTAGCGGAAGCGGTCATGGCAATCAGATGCTATGTGCGATATTCCAAGTCGAAATGTCCGTCGCTCTTCCCGCCTGCGCCGCCATATTGCTTTACGTCAGCAACCAACTTGTCAGGCACGAACTTGCAGCCGAGAGTCGATCAATGATGCATGTACCAGCCATAGAGAATCTGGCGGTCTTTGTCATACACGAGAACCGTCCCGCCGTTATTGCGGTGGATGCAGCAGTAGGAGAGATAGTTTGCAGGCTCGGGGGCGCCGTCCGGGATGACGAGATGCATCATGTCGGGATGCGGATTCTCGTCTCGCGCGTTCACATCGGCATTGTCCATGGCATTGCTCGCAAGCATATAACCCTGCGCCTTCGCGAACGCGCGGAAAGACGCTTCGCCGACATTGCCGCGGACAATTGCCCCCATCCCCGTTACGGACCGTCCGGAATGCTCGTCGCTTATGAACACCACGTCCGTAGCGTCCGCCGGCATCATTTTCGCGCGCATCTCCCGTTCGAACTTGCCCATAAATCCTTCTCCCTCCACCCAGAGGCAAGACGAATCTCCTGCCGTTTCGGCGTTGTGTGATTTCAGCGTCGGTGCCGCCGCGATATCCATTTCCTGCAGTACCTCGATCTTGTCGAGATACTGTATCTGCGTCAACGAACCGAGCAGCGTTTCAAAATCAAGGGGAATGCCGTCGCCTTCATCGCCATTCTTTCCTCTGGGTATCTCATAGCCTGCCATCCGCAACGCTGTCTGCGTGACATTCAGAAAGGCGTTGTACCGGCGGGCTGCGGCAACATCGGGCATGCAAATCTTATCATCACCGTCTTCTATCGCGAACTGAAGGACGCGGGGCAGATCGGCCTCTTTCAAAACCGTCTCCTTCGCAACAGGAACCCTGAGTTCCGCCCTCAGGACGAGAACAGCATTTGTCCCCTCGGCAGAACACGAAAGCCCCACCTTCTCATCCTTGCAGAAAAAGTAAGGAAGCACGTCGTTCAGTCCCTCCACCATGAAAGCCAGGGCGTCGGAAAGCCTGTTCGTTACCGAAAACTCGCCATACCCCGGCTGCACATACGCCTTGGGCGGCTTGAGATTCCGTGCCCGCTCCGGAAAGATGTCCATCGTGACGTTCGGATAGACGTTCGAGGCGACAATCGTCACGTCCGCCCACCCGATTTCGCCATTCGCCATCTTGGCCAACTCGGACGACTTTACTTTGATCTGCGCCTCGCCGGGAACGCATCCAGTCAGGACGAGCGCGGCAAATGCCGCAAGTGCCGCGAAGCCGATGCCGATATGTGCCACCTGTTTTTTCAT
>JAEDMC010000257.1 GCA_016303225.1 Kiritimatiellia bacterium | reverse complement strand
TCTGCTCGCGGGGCTTCAGCTCGTCCGCGAGGTTCTGGAAGTTGTTTTTGTCCTTATCGTCTAACTTCTTTCCCATTCCATTCCTCATTCACTACCCACTGGCAACTAGCCTCTAATCACTACTCTCCGAGTTCGCCATGTTCATCAGGTCTGTGTATGTCGCGACTTTCCTGTAGGTGACGTGGTACTGCACACCCTTTGTGCCAAGGGCGCTGAAGAACTTGCCGGCGCATTCTATTTTCGCTTTTTCAATGCCCTTGAGCTTCATCTCCTCCAGCGTGCCCTTGGTTTCGGCAACGAAGTACATGTGCTTTACCTTGCCTGCCTGGAACGCTATCGCCCAGTCGGGATTGTAGCTTCCGACGGGCGTGGGAATGGTGAACCCTCCAGGTAGTTTGGCATAAACGACCACCTCGCTGGAATTGTCGAGATCCTTTGCAAAGTTCCTCTCCACGGCAGAATCCGTCGTGATGTAGTCGTAGATGTGCTTCTGGAGCGGCTTGCCGTCGTCGCGGATCGGAGCCATGTGCGCCGGAAGGATCATCTGGTTCTTGGTGAAGATGTCGCTGGAATACGTATCTTCGAGGATGTGGTACTGGATGTGTTCGACAATCATCGTCGCCTTCTGCTCGTTGATGATGCGAATGACCTCGGCGATGAACTTCTCAGGGTTGTTCTTGAACTGCTCGAAACGGAACTTCTGCATTCCCGCGAGTATCGCCCACACGGTTTTGCGCGTGAGGACGGTTCCCTCTGCCACCTTGCCGATGAGGTCGTACTTGACGCCTGTGTCGGTGTAGTGTTCATCGACCTTGTGCGACTCGTGCGCCCCAGCAGCAAACGCATTGCCTGCCGTCTGCGTAGCCTTCTTGACGGTGTAGGTAAGCTTCGGTATCTCGATCTGCCTGTCGAGGGCTTCGATTGCCTTCCTGATAAGTTCGTCGCTTGAGAACTCCACGGTGTACGCCGCCTTGTGGTTGATGCGCTTCCACAGCTCCTTGAACTCGTCCTTGGCAAAGTTCTTGTTCGTCGTGAGCGGCTTGGGGCGGTTTGGTTGGATGAATTTCTTTGCGGCGTTTTGATCGCGGACGGAATCGACAAGCATCTTGACCTCCTCGGCAAACGGCTTGAGGCTCTCAAGCGTCGGCGGAAGATCTGGAATGGTCCCGGCATCACGCGCTTCTCGCCAAGCAGGAAGGATGTTGTCGGACATATCTACATAGTTATTCGTTTTCAGCCAGAAGTTTATCGTCTTAGCTTCTATCTCCGTGATGGTATGCTTGATCGTCTCCTTGACGGTCTTTTCGACTTTCTGCCCGTTCTCGACGAATGTCTTCTTAACCTCGACCTCCACCTTGAGAACCTTGCCCTTGAAGAAGCTGGCGTCGGCCAGCACGGGACGCCTCGCGCAGGCTTCCATGATTTCCTTCTGAAGTCCGTTGACGTAGGTGGAGAACTCCTCGTTGGCAACGACGGTGAGGATGTTCACGTCGTGGACGGTCGTCGGGTCGTCCTGGCGCTCGCCGTTCTGGTCCACGCACAGTCGCAGGCCTCGCCCGACCTCCTGTCGACGCGCCACGTCGTTGCCGGAATCCGGTTTCTTCAGCGGACACATCACGAACACGTTGGGATTGTCCCAGCCCTCGCGCAATGCGGAGTGCGAGAAGATGAACCGCACGGGTTCCGAAAGCGACAGGAGCTGCTCCTTATTCTTGAGGATGAGGTCGTATGCGCTCGTGTCACTTTCGCTCTCTTTGCCGTCCTTGGAATCGACGAGTCGGTGCTTCTTGTCCTCGGCGAAGTAGCCTGCGTGCGTCTTGGCGGCGGCGATGCCCTCCCAATACTTCTTCAGTGCAGGGTCGATGCCCACGCCTTCGAGGGTTGACAGCCGCTCGTTTATCGCCCGCGTGTACTCCTCCTCGAACATGACGGCGTACTCGCCGCTCGTTCCCTCGTTGTCGTCGGCATACACGCGGTAGTTGGCCACCTTGTCGATGAAGAAGAGCGTCAGCACTTTCACGCCCTGCGTGAAAAGCTGCGTCTCCTTGTCGAGGTGCGCCTTGATCGCTTCGCGTATCTGGATTCGGCGCAGCTCCTTCTCGGAGACATCTCCCGTGACCTGCCCCGGAATGAGGGTGAAGCCGTTCTCGAATTCGAGTATGCCGTATCCGTCCTTGGCGTTCAGACCGATCACGCGGAAGCGGTCTTGGTACGCATCGACGCCTTTCGAGAGAACTTTCAGGTCGTCGTTCATGCGGACGACCTTCGTCTCGTTGACGATCTCGCCCGTCTTGCGCTGCACCTGAAACTCCAGAAGAGCCTCCGGGCCGTCTTTGCCAGGATGTATCTCCGCGCAATAGACATAGGCGGTAATGCCGGCCCGGTTCGATACGTCGATGCACACCGGCTCGATCTTTTTTACCAGCTTCTGCTCGAATGCGTCGATGGCGTCGAGCCGATAGACGAGATTGCGGATCGTCTTGTGCGTCGCCGAGTAGCGAAGGATCATCAGCGGACGGAACTTCGGCAGCATCTCATTTGTCGCCTTGCCTTCCATCTTCTGCGGTTCGTCGAGAATGAGGATTGGACGGTTCGCGGCGATCATGTCAATCGGCCTGCGGCTGGCGAACTCGTCCAGCTCCATGTAGATTCGCCGCGCATCCTTGCCGCGCGCGGCGAACGCCTGCACGTTCATCACCAGCACCTGAATGTCAGCGTTCGTCGAGAAGTCCAGCACGTCCTGCGGATGCGCCGAGTTGTACACATAAGTCTTCGCAACCTTGCCGTAGTCGTTTTGGAACTTGTCGGCCATGATGTCGAGCGACTTCTTCACGCCCTCGCGGATGGCGATGCCGGGGACGATGATGATGAACTTCGACCACCCATACCGCTTGTTCAGCTCGAAGATTGTCTTGATGTACACGAACGTCTTGCCCGTGCC
>JAEDMC010000054.1 GCA_016303225.1 Kiritimatiellia bacterium | reverse complement strand
TTAAAGACGATTGATTGGACTAAGGTTGAGCTTCCCTGACAAGCGGCGAGACGCCGCTTCCCCTTTGGAAGAAGCCGCTTCCCTCTCTTGGTATTCGCCTTGATCGTCTCCAGCTCAGCGACATTACCAACCAGTTATGGTTATTTGCTATAATTTACACTGTATTGGCAAAACATAAGAGGATGGATGACGAATGGGAAAGGCACATCGAGCGACGGGCAATCCGCAGATGATGCGGCGAGCCGCAAACTGCTTGTCCAAGTTGAACGATGCCGTCGTGACCAAAGTGAAACGATTCTGAAAAGGTTCGGGGAACGGGAGCGATGAATACAAACTTCCACACGGAGAGCCGTATGCGGGAAAACTGCACGTACGGTTCGATGAGGGGGCGGGCGTACCCGACGAGGGGCGTCGGTGACAACTAAAGACGGATGTATGGTATTATGAAACGAATGGCAAAGGTTTATTTCGCAGAACTCAGCTTTGATGCTCTGTCCATAACAGAGGAGTCTAAAGTGTTTGAACGTGTTGAACATGAAGGATTGGATGGGAGTAGACTGGTTACGTTCGTATATGATGATTTCTACTGTCCCGGCAAGTCAAGCCGTCAGTGTTGTTCGTTTGAGGAGTTTGAGACGTATTTTCGAAAAGAAATAGAACAGAGATTTAAGAAGGAAATTCTGCGGCTGGAGCGCTTAGGTAGTTTCCCGCGGCTGTCCTTTTCTTTTGCGTCTAGATACACGTCTTGCGACAATACCGAAGTTTCTCGTGAGATGATAGGCAAGTTGGCGAAAATGGGGATGAAGTTGTGCATGTCATTTGCCTCCAAGTCACGGAATAGCGAAGTAAGAATTGAATTTCCTGCAAGCCTTATACAATTTCTGGCGAAGTATCATTTCGCGATAGCATTTTAATGCTACGCAAATCCTTCCATGATATAAAGGAGTATCAGATGAAACAGGTCAATGTGTTTGTTACGGGCGCACAGATGGTTTTCGCAGGTATTCCGCAAGGCCTTGATGAGCCAGCCAATATCTTCGAATTTATGGGGATGTACAAAAGCAAGTATACCGCCACCAGGGTTTATAAGTATGAGATGGAAAAGGTCCGCAATGAAACGATAGAGGCATTTGAGGATCGTTTCAGGAGCGTAATTTCAGAAGACAAGAAACTGCGCCGGGAAATGCGGAGATACAGGGAGCTTGGTTGTAATCCCTCATTGCAGTTGGGAATCTCGTTAGATGAATTTGGTAACCACAAAAGTGAACTTGTGAATTGTTGGACATTTTCCGATCGGATTGTTGCATTGGCAAAGTCTGGCAGGTCTATAGCGTTTTCGTTTTGCAACGACACGAAAGTGTGCGAAGTTTGCGTTGAGATACCTGTGAGTTTTATAAAGTTATTGGCGAAATATAAGTTTTCATTCAGAATTGTCATCGGATAGCAATAGTGTAAGGCTGTTATTAACTATGCCGTCCGGGTCTCGTTTGAAAATTTGTTAGTGTGCTTTGTGAGTGGATTTGACAGAAGTATGTTTGCTGCTGATTCTACTGAATTATGCAGTTCGGATGAATGTGCTATGAAGTTGCGAGAATGTATAATAGGTCTTGGGGTTGGAATATGCGATGGGGATGAGTTTTGCTTTGTATCCACAAGGCCAATTGTCAATCAGTTTGTCGAATGTGGGATAGGCAATGATTGGACAAAAGACAGGCAGGAGATTATTAACATAGTACTGGATTATCCCCGGTTTTTGACTCCTAAAATCGACCGCATCCAATAGAATCAGGGGTGCGGTCGTGTTTTTGTGTGTTTTTGTGTTGAAAACGGCTGCTAAACCGACAAAAGGATCCGTTTGCGGAGATAGTCGTATCCCCGATGATATTGGCGCTGGTGACGTCTGTGGAAACTGCCCCGCCGTTGGCGAGAGCGCTTGCGACGGTCGTCGACTGCGCAGACGACGGTCGGCATGCGAAAATGGAAGAGTGGAAAGGTGCAAGAGCGGGAAGGCGTGGGATAAGGGATGTTTCAAACGAAAGAGCGGAAACCAGATTGATTGAAAAATCCCTTACGGACGAGGAGATCGCGGCGATTGCGCAAAAGCACAAGATAGGCGTTTGACAAGGTGAACTGGTACGTGCGGAACCGCCTGTACCTTCACTCTTGACTTCCCGTGGCGATATGGTGTATACTGTGTCGCGATGACAACGATAAGTTGCGATAATTGCGGTTTTTCCAAGGGTGGTGGGTGGATTATCTCCTGTTCCGGCGCGATTACGTCGGATGCGTTTTCACAATCCAAAAAAGGATCAACAAATGAGCAAGCTCGGTAAGTTCGCCGCGGCGTGTGCCGCGGCGGTGTGTGTGTTCGGCGCCGTTGCCGGAACGCCGGATGAGAACAAGATCGTGCCGAGATACTGGTACACGTTCAACGGGGTGTTTTCGTCGATCGGCGAGAAGTCGCTCACGTTCAGCGGCGAAACCAACAACAGTTGGGTCAATACCGATTCGACTTCGGGACGCAAGGCGTATGAGTTTAAAACCGGCTCGTCTCCGTGGGGCGGCAATTTCAGCCGCAGCAGCGGCGACTTCACGATCGTCTCCGTTGTGGAGACGGTTGACAAAGACGGCGGTGTCGTCTGGAATCTTGGAGGCAGGAACGAGACGCATTCCTTCGTGCTTGCGACCGATGGAGCGACGGGGATGTACGTCCGGTTCATAGGTTCTGAATGGTCGGCCGACGTGAAGAACAAGAAGACATCGCTTCACGTGACGCAGGAAAACGCGACGAGCGAATTCCATGTCTATACGGTCAGCTACGACAGCAAGACATCGACATGGTCGATGCGCGTCGATTGCAACGATCCCGTGACCGTTGTGGCCGAGCTGCCGACAACATTTACGTCCCAGAACTTCCAATTCGGTTCGGTCCACGGCGGTGCGCAAGATGGACTCGTTGGCAATGCGGGTGTCAAACTCTACGAATACCGCTACTACTCACAGCAACTTACAGACCTCCAGCTGGCGCGTGTCGTGGAATCCTATGCGAAAGAGTTCTCGTCAATTCAGGCGAAATCTGGCGATGTGCTGACGATCGAGGGGAGTCCGATCGCTTTCGGGGAGGTGTCGCCGTCCTATGGCATCACGAACGGACTGACCGTTGGCGAGAGTTTCCCCTGCTCGGCGCCACCCGTCTGGACGAACGCGGCGGAGGGCGTGGCCACGGAATGCCGGGGGTATGTCGTCTACACGAACGGTTTCGTTTGCGTCCAGGGGTCGGGAAGCAGCTTCACTTATACACATCCAAATTGCGATGCTGGAGCGCGGCTCGTCTGGCAGTGGGAGGATTTCGTGCGCGTCACCGTCAAGGCCGTCAATGCCGCCGGAGATGAAGTGTCGTCCGAGGACATCTGGCTGGTGCCGGGAACGACGGCGACGTTAGAGGCACCGGAGGTCGTGGGCGAGACGTTCGCCAGCTGGTCGGGCGACACGTGCGACGTTCCGCTTTTCGAGACGTCTTTCAATCTGACCGTTTCGAAGCCGCTCACGCTCGTCGCAAGGTATGCGGAGGGCGAGCCGGAGATCGTCGAGAACACCTATACGGGCGCGAAGGACGGCAAGTGGAACGTGGACGGCAACTGGTCGCTCGGTCACATCCCGACGGCGTATGAGACGGCGGTCGTGCCGTCGGGCAAGGGCACGGTCGTCATCGAAGATACGGCGGTCTGCGCGAAGCTGGTCATTAACAATGACGTGAAGGTGCAGCTGAACGGCACGGACAACACCCCGAACAACCAGCCGCGCCTCGACGTGCGCGGCGACGTGGTGATCGCGGCGAACGGACTCCAGCTCGGCAACGGCACAGGTTCGATCTACCAGCCACTTCTCAACGTCGGCGGCGACCTGATGGTCTCGAACCACAACCGCACGGCGAGCCTGACCGTCTATGCGGGTGATCCGTGGAACGGGAAGACGGCTGCGGAGATCAAAGCCGGCTACATGGGAACGACGTGTCCGCGTGAAGAGGAGTACCGCCGCGGCGGTGCGTGGGTGAATGTCCGCGGCAAGCTGTTCCTGGGCGGCAAGAGCACGAGCAATACGAGCTACATCTATCCGTATTCCAACGCCAAGACCGGCATTTCGCCCGTCTTCCGGGTCGGCAGTCTCGAAATCGGCGCGAAGGGCTATGTCGATGGCTATCAAACGGGCTGGATGTCGGCGAACGGCTATCACGGCAAGGGCACGCCGCAGGTGGACGGCGGCGGCGCGAGCTACGGCGGACGCGGCGGCAGCACGTCGTCGACCGATCCGGGAAAGGCGGGCGCGATCTACGGCTTGGCCTATGCGCCGTACTGGCCGGGTTCCGCCGGCGGACGCGGCGGTGCGGACGGCGGACACGGCGGCGGACTCTTCCGCCTGCATGCGACAGGCGAGGTCTCGGTCGCCGGCACGATCCGGATGCTCGGGCGCGACTGGTGGAGCAACACGACGCGGGCGGGCGGTTCCGGCGGCGGCATCTGGATCACGTGCGACACCTTCACGCCGGCGGCGACGGCCAAGCTCTCGGCCGTCGGCGGTGCGCAGTCCATCGAGAACGCCGCGGCGGGCGGCGGCGGACGCATCTGCGTCGCGGCCGGCTGCACCAGTGCAGCGGACATTGATTCGTTCCTTACGACCGGCACGTGCGACGGTTTCGTGGCAACGGAATTCGCGAAGTCCGAATGGCCGACGCTGGCAGATGTCTCGGGCGGCAAGAACTCCTATTCCAGCACCTTTTATCCCGGCACGAAGCCGTGGCTGGACGGACAGCCCGGCACGGCCTTCTACCTGCAGAACACCCGCGGCAAGGCGTCTCTCACGGTGACGGCCAAACCGTACCGCATCGGCACGGCGAATCCGTCGCTCGCGACGCACATCATGCCCGAAGGCAACATCGTCTGCACCGAGGACGAGATCGTCTTCACGGAGGGCAGCAACGGCAAGACGCGCCTCCATTTGATGGGCGCGGTCTGGACAAATGCCGTCGCCAACGGTTTTCTTGAAGGCACGTCCGTGACCGTTCCCGTGATCGGCGAGACGACGCTTGTGTGGCTCTACAACAACCTGGAACACAAGCTGGAAGCCACGTCCGGCGGATACGGCAAGGTTTCGGCGGCTAACGAATGGCAGAAGGAGTTTCAGAGTATGACTCTCGTTGCGACGCCCGACGAGGGCTGCACGTTCGTCCGCTGGGTCGGCGATGTCGCGCCTGCGGACAAGTACAATCCGAGACTCCCCGTTACGATGGACGCGCCAAAGCGTGTTGTCGCGATCTTCGACAAGCCGGGCGCAACGCTGCGCAACTTCACCTTCGACGGCTCCGGCGACTGGTTTGATCGCGGGACCTGGGACGGCGTTGCGATTCCGACGACGAACGACACCGTGACCGTGACGGGCGACGCGACGCTGCCGTTGGCCGCGGAAGTCGATGTCGGCAACCTCGTCGTGAGCGCGGGCACGCTTTCGTTTGACCTCGCGCGTGACGCGGACGCGAAGCTCGCGGTCGCGGGCGACCTGACGGTTGCGAACGGCGCGAAGATTTCGCTGGGTGCGTTCAAGCGGACGGGCCGCGCCGATCTTGCGGTCGGCGGTGCGCTGACGCTGAACGGCACTGGCACGATCGAGGTCTTCGCGGGCGAAGGCACGGAGGCGACGCCCGACTGGCGCGCGTTCAAGCGGGGCGGCGCGGCGGTGTCGGCGGGCGAACTCGTCCTCAATGACACGTCGAAACTGCTCGTCCACGCGGCGAAGGCGAGCGGACTGCCGGTTGTCTGCAATGTTGCGAGCGACGTGACGGTCGCCGAGGGCGCGCGGATTGCGGGCTCGAACTATGTGGAGGACAGAAATTGCTACGGTTGGGGCTGGGAGGCTCCGAAGGGCCTTGGTTACGATTCGGCTGGCAAGGGCGGCGCCTACGGCGGCAACGGCGGCAGCGGCAACAACGGCAACGCAAAGACCTATGGCTGGGCGTATGCGCCGTTCTATCCGGGTTCGCCGGGCACTTACCGTTCTAACGGATTCGGCCAGGGCGGCGGCGCGGTGCGCCTTGCGGCGGGCGGCAAGGTGACGCTGAACGGCAAGATTTACGTGACGGGCGGCCACAACGAGAACACGAGCAATCACGCCGGTTCCGGCGGCGGCGTCTGGATCACGTGCGCCGAGTTCGCGCCGGGCGAGAAGGCGGTCATTCATGCGCGTGGCGGTCGCTCGAACCAGCATAGCAGCTCTTTCGCGGGCGGCGGCGGACGTGTCGCGATCATGACTGGCTTGCCGAGCGAGGCGCAGATCGATTCGCTTTACGAGACTGGCACGTGCGACGACCTGCTCGTCGTGGCGGAGGACATGACCGATGCGGTTGTCTCGCCGTGGCCGAGCCTCGTCAATGTGAAGGGCGGTGAAAGCAACGACAATGCGGCCAATGCTTCATCTTCCGCACATGGCAAGCCGGGTACGGCCGTCCTGCTCAAGAACTCCTACGGACAGTCGGTCGTCACGATCGGCGGCAACGTGCCGACGACGGAGACAACGCCTGCGTACGGTACGACATCCGTCGACCGCGGCGAACAGACGTTCACGGCGTCTCAGTACATCTATACGAAAGACGGACGCTCGCGCTATGAGTGCCTCGGCTGGGAGTGGACAGACGCGAAGGGCAATTCGGGCAGCGGCGAGACGCTGTCGGTGACGGTCGACGTGCAGGCGGACATCGCCTTCACCTGGAAGTGGTCCGGAATCCAGCGCAAGCTGACGGTGCGGTCGGGCGGCTTCGGTTCGGTTGCGTGGGACGGCGAGGAATGGCATGACGACGGCACGGCCGTGTCGCTGACGGCCGTCCCGGCGGCGGACTGCACGTTCGTCAGCTGGGCGGGCGAATTCGACTATGCGAACGATGTGAACAAGAATGCCGCGCTCACGCTGACGCTGGATCGTCCGCGCGAGGTTGTCGCGCTCTTCCAGGGCGCTGAGCCGCGTACGCTCACGTGGAATGCGGGCGGGACGTCCGACTGGTTCGACAAGGCGAACTGGGACGGCGAGGCGGTGCCGAGCGAGCTGGATTCGGTCGTCTTCGAGGGCGGAACGTTCGAGGTGAAGTTCCCGTTCGAAATGAAGGTTGTAAACTGGACGCAGGGCGGCGGCGCGGTCGGATTCGTGTGGACGAAGGCCTCCATCAACTCGAACGGCTTCAACGACAACACTGTCTATTACGTCGAGCCGATCGACGCTGCCGACACGCGGCTCTACTCTCTTTCGGTCACGGGCGACATGACGCTGAACGGCGAGAGCACGAAGCTCTGGTTCGGCGGACTCAACGCGGCGGTGCGGCACGACGTCACGGTCGGAGGGAATTTCTCGATGGCCGACACGGCGGCGTTCGAGCTGTACGCGGGCGGTCAGGCGGACCTGGCCGATCCGAGCACGTTCGCGGCGGGCGGCGCGAAACTGAAGGTCGGCGGCGACCTGACGCTGGACGGTTCGGCGGTGTTCTATCCGTGCTGCCACATCGAGACCGGCGCACCGGTCGTGATGGAGGTTGCGCGGACGGCAACGATCGGCGAGAAGGCGACGATCAATGCCAATGTGCGCGGTTACGGGCGGCGCGTCTGGAATCCGGGAACGGGCTACTATTTGAAGTGTTTCGGACCGGGTGCGGCGACGAACGCGGATCAGACCGGCGATCCGAACCGCAAGGGCGGAAGCTACGGTGGCCTGGGCGGGCGCGTGAGCGCAAGCCTGTTCCCGGATGGCGTCGGTTATCTGCTTGCGCCTTATCTGCCGGGTTCCGCGGGCATCATGCGCCCGGACTACGAGGAAATCTTCTCGGCCGGCGGGGCGGTTCGGATTTCCGCGCACAAGATCGTCCTGAACGGCAAGATTACGGCGAACGGCGACGGAGGGTACTGCCGCGCCGGCGGTTCGGGCGGCGGCGTGTGGCTCACGTCGCACAAGTTCGTTCTCGGGGCGAATGGCAAGATTTCCGCCAGGGGCGGTCACTGCAACTACAGCTCGACGGGCGGCGGTGGCGGCGGGCGCATCGCGGTGATGGTGAAGGCGAATGTCGGACAGCTCGAGAAGCTGTATGCGACGGGCGTGCTGAAAGGCGGCGAAGTGTCTAACCTTGCTGACCTGCCGGACTGGGAAGGACACTTCGACGTTGCCGGAGGCGTGGGCGGTGACAGCACGGATTACGGCAAGCCCGGCACGGCGGTCTTCGTCACGGCGCCGACCGGCTTCTCGCTGATCGTGAGGTAGGCAGACCGACTGGGACCGGGAGAAATAGGCATTCGTTGATAGGACCCGCGCTCTAGGGGTAGGGGTCAATTATGTCCTATGACAACAGTCCGCGGTCGCGGAGGGCGTCGAGAGCCGCGCTGAGGCGTTCGCGCTTCTCGCGGCGCGCGTCTTCCGGGAGGGCGAAGAGGGTCGGTCCGTCGGCGTCTGGCGAATCCTGGATGTTCGTGACGCCGAAGCCGATGAGACGGACGGAGCCGATTTTCTCGTGGTCGAATAGTTCCAGTGCCTTCTCGCGGAAGGAGATGTCGTCCCGCGCGGGAGTCTCGAAGGGGATCTGCCGCGTGATCGTGTTGAAGTCCGCGTCGCGCAGCTTCAGCTTCGCCGTGCGCGCCCAGCGCCGTTCGGTGCGGAAGCGATGCCCGACCTCGGTGACGAGCTCCAGCAGCTTCGTGCGGACGACGCTTCGGTCATATTCGTCTTCGCCGAAGGTGTGCTCGCGCGAGACCGACTTCTCATCCTCGGTCTCCCAGTAGACATGGTCGTCGGAACGACCGAAGGCGTAGTCTTGCAGCGTTGTCGCTGTAGCGCCCGAGCCGAGGATCGTTTCGAGCTGTCTGAGTGGCGTTCGCTGTAGGTCGCCGCAGGTGACGAGTCCGTAGGGACGGAGCACAGCCTCCGTCTTCTTGCCGATGCCCCAGAGAATGCCAATCGGCTTCGGTGCGAGAAAGGCCGCGATGGCGTCGGCCTCAAAGGGCATGAGCGTGAGGCCGTCCGGCTTGTGCTGCTCCGAGCCGATTTTCGCCAGCAATCGGTTTGGCGCAATGCCGACGGAGCAGGTGACGCCGCAGGTCTCGCGGATTTCCTTCCGCAGCGCTTCACCCAGCCTTGCCCTGTCGCCGCCATGGAGATGCAGGTTCCCGGTGATGTCGAGGAACGCCTCGTCGATCGAGACGCCCTCGACATAGGGCGTGTAATGCTCGAAGATCTCGAAGACCTTGTCCGAAACCTCCTGGTAGAGTTCCATGTGGGGACGGACGAAGATCGCGTCCGGGCAACGCTCGTAGGCGGTCCGCGACGGCATGGCCGAGTGGATGCCGAAGCGCCGCGCCTCGTACGAGCAGGTGGAGACGACACCGCGCTCGTGAGGACCGGAACCGACGACAACGGGCTTGCCGCGCCATTCGGGATGGTGCAGCAACTCGACGGACGCGTAGAACGCGTCCATGTCCACATGGAGAATCGTCGCCACGGGAAGATTATACCATACATGTGATATAATATCCGCTGTCTATGAGTAAGCCGGAGATTCTTGCCCCTGCGGGGGATTTTACATGTCTGCAGGCCGCGATTGACGCGGGCGCGGACGCCGTCTATTTCGGACTCGGCACCTTCAACATGCGCGCGCGGAGCGGCGTCAACTTCAAGGTCGAGGATCTGCCGGAGATTGCGCGGCGGTGCCGCAGGGATGAGGAACGAGGGTTGGGGGCTGAGGTGAAGCGCTATCTGACCCTGAACGCGATCATGTTCGAGGGGGAGATGGAGGAGGTCGAGCAGACCATCGTCGCGGCGAAGCCGTATGTCGACGCCTTCATCGTCTCCGACTGGGGCGTCATCTCGCTTTGCCAGAAGCACGGCGCGCGTTTTCACGTCTCCACGCAGATGTCGACCTCCAACTCCGCGGCGGTTCGCTTCTTGGCCGCCCAGGGCGCCGAGCGCGTCGTCCTCGCCCGCGAATGTTCCCTTGCCGAGGTCAAACGGATCGTCTCCGCTCTCCAACTCCAACCCAAGGCTCCAACTCAGATCGAGTGTTTCGTCCACGGCGCGCAGTGCGTCGCCGAGTCGGGGCGGTGCTTCATGAGCCACGACGTCTTCGGCAAGAGCGCCTGCCGCGGCGAATGCAAGCAGCCGTGCCGGCGGCGGTTCCTGGTGAAGGCCGTCGATCTTTACGAGGATGAGCAGGGCAATCCGGTTCATGAGTCGGACACGGCGTTCCTCGTCGAACCGCATACGGTCCTGAGCGCCCGCGACCTTTGCTCGCTCGGTTTTGTGGACAAGCTGATGGATGCCGGAATCGCCTCTTTCAAGATCGAAGGCCGTGCGCGTAACGCGAATTACGTGAAGACCGTCGTGGCGGCGTATCGGCGGGCGGTTGACGCGGTGGCGGACGGCACCTATGCGCCGGAGCTGGTTGCCGAGCTTACCGAGCAGGTGAAGACGGTTTTCCATCGCGAGTTCTCGGACGGCATGTACTTCGGGCGTCCGGGCGTTGACCAGTTCACCGATTCGGAGGATTCGCTCGCGACGACGGTGAAGCGTCATATCGGCATCGTGATGGACTACTTCCTCAAGGCGGGCTACGCACAGGTGAAGGTGCAGGACCATTCGCTCGCCGTCGGGGATGAGATCCAGATCCACGGACCGACGACGGGCGTCATCGAGATGACGGCGGGCGAGATGCGGCGGGACGAGGAGCATGTCACCGTCTGCGAGAAGGGCGACTGGGTGACGTTGAAAACGCCGCGATGCCGCGTCGGTGACAAGGTCTTTTTTGTGGAGAAGAGGCCGTAGGCGTTCCATTGTCCGCAAAATGTTGGTATAATCTATACTTAAAAGGAGAACTGCAGATGAAGAAAATGTTGATGACGGCCCTGGCGATGTCCGCGGGGGCGTCTTTTGCTGGAATCTACGGCGATACGCCGGATGCGAAGCACGCGTGGGCGGTGCATGACTGGAATCGTCCGAAACCCTCGAAAGTCGAGCCGGCCGCGCAGATCGGGCAGCCGCCGTCGGATGCGATCGTGCTCTTCGACGGCACGAAGGAGTCGTTCGACAAGAACTGGCAGAACGGCAAGGGCGAGCCGACCGGATGGAAGTATTCGGACGAGGGCTATTTCTACTCGGTCCCCGGATGGAAGAACGGCGGCGAGATCCGCACGAAGGCCGAGTTCGGCGACTGCCAGCTGCACATCGAGTACCGGCATGATCCGAAGCAACTCTACACGGACAAGGGACCGCAGATGCGCGGCAACTCGGGCGTCTTCCTGATGGGCTCGTCGACGGGTCATGAGGTTCAGGTGCTGGAGTCTTACTACACGTCCGCCGAGCTGGACGGCAAGGAGGGCTTCGTCAACAACTATGCCGACGGACAGGCCGGCTCCGTCTACGCGGAGAATCCGCCGCTCGTGAACCCCGCGCGCAAGCCGGGCGAGTGGCAGGTCTATGACATCGTCTTCCACCAGCCGGTGTGGGAGGGGAAAAAGCTCCTGCATCCGGGCAGCATGACGGTGTTCTTCAATGGTGTTCTCGTGCAGGACCATTGGGAGCTCGAGGGCCTGACGACGCACTGCAAGCGCCGGCCCCTCGCGCCGTACGCGAAGAAGGGTCCGCTCTGCCTGCAGGACCACGGCTGCGTCGTCCAGTACCGCAACGTCTGGATCCGTCCCCTCGCCTCGCGCTGGGACAACAAGACGCACAGCGTGATGAGCGCGGACGAGAACGAGGTGATGGCGCTTCGCCGTCAGACCGCCCTCAAGCTCTATGCAAAGGTCAAGAACCCGCGGGCGACGGATGCCGAGACCGTGGTGGCTCTCGCCGAGGTCGTGTCCTATGCGAACGAGGAGCCCTATCTCGGCGCCTTCAAGGCGAGTCTTGAGGCGTTCCGCAAGTTGGCGAACAAGGACAAGAAGGACGTCGAGAAGGTGAACAATGCGATCAACGTCCTGATTCGCAACAAGGTTGTCACCGTCGAACTCGTGAAGTAAGGGGAAATTGAAATGGCAGAGCTGATTGTTGCATTGGACGTTCAGAGCCGCGCGGAGGCGGTGGAGAAGGTGAAGGCGATCGGAGATGCGGTCGACTTCTACAAAATCGGGCTCGAGCTCTTTACGGCGGAAGGTCCGGATGTCGTGAAGGCGGTGAAGGACCTCGGCAAGCGCGTCTTCCTCGACCTCAAGTTCCATGACATCCCGCGTACGGTCGAGCGCGCGGTCCGCTCCGGCGGCAAGCTGGGCGTGGACCTGATGACGATTCATTCCGTCGGCGCGAAGGCGATGATCGAGGCGGCGCGCACGGCGGCGGACGAGTTCGGTCCAAACGGTCCGAAGATCCTCGCGGTGACGGTCTTGACTTCGCTGGATCAGGCGGATCTGGCGGACGTCGGCATTGTCGGGCGTACGCCGGCGGAGCAGGTGCAGGCGATGGCGCAGTTTGCGACGGCGCATGGTGCGCACGGGCTCGTGTGCTCGCCGAAGGAAGTGGGTCTCCTCTCAAGGGCGCTCCCGGCGGGAACGCTGTTCATCACCCCGGGCGTGAGGCCGGCAGGGTCGGCGGTCGGCGACCAGAAGCGCGTTGCGACGCCGGCGGAAGCGGTTCGCGACGGCGCGACGCACCTCGTCGTCGGACGTCCGATTCTCGCGGCGTCCGATCCGGTCGCTGCGGCGAAGGCGATACGCGCGGAGATGTCCTGAGCTGATGAAAGTCGTAGTCTTTTGTCTCCTGTCTTTCGTCCTTTCGGCAGTGGCCGAGGAGACTGCTCCCGTGACCGACGGTGAGGTCTGGAACGAGGGCGTGGAGTACTATCGTGCTGGAGATGTCACGAACGCGCTCCGCGTCCTTCGTCCGCTGATGCTCTCGAAGACGCATGGCGCGCGGGCTGCGGAGGTCGTCGCGAGACTCGAATATGACCGCGGCAATCAGGATGAGGCGGCGGGTGCGGCGCAGATCGCACTGCGGGCCGCGCCTGAAGACGCGAAGGCGAACCGCAATTTCACGCGGGCGACGGACGGACTGCTCGCGGCGCGCGAGACGAAGCGCATCAACGACATCCTTAAGGCGGCTCAGGGCAAGGATCCGGGAGCGATGCTGATGGACGCGACGAAGGAGGCACGGACGCTGATGACCGAGGCGGGGGGCTTCCGTACGAATGCGCCGGTGCGGGCCGTAGCGCTCGCGGACGCGCTTTCGAAGCGCGCGTCGGCGATCGCCGACACGTGGATCCCAGTGCGCGAGGTGATTGCGCAGTCCGTCACCAACGAGGAGCAGGCGGCGACGATTCTCCAGCAGATCGAGCAGGCGCAGGCGAAAACGAAGAAGGCGGCGAAGGAGTTTGGCGACCTGGACGGAAACGCCTTCGCGTCGATGTCAGACGTTGAGCATGACTTCACGCGGTTTCTGAAGCTGACGGTGATGCCGCCGGCGGCGATCGGAGAGGACCTGGTGGCGCAGTCCAATGCGTGGCAGGACGTGGCGGACTTCAACGGACGGAAGTGGCAGCAGGACGCGCTTGACTATACGCGCGCGTTCCGCGCGAAGTTCCCCGCCTGGGCGCAGACCTACGAACAGCAGGCGCAGAGCGACACCAACAAGCCTCCGTTCACCAAGGAGGCTCAGGCGAAGATTTCCGCGCTTGCGACGGAAGTCGAGAAGCTGCAGATCGAATGCTGCACGAAGGCGCTGCCCCCGAATCAGGAGAAAGCGATTGAATTGCTCAACGAGATCAACGAACTTCTGCCCAAAGACAAGAACGGTGGCGGGCAGGGCCAGCAGAACCAGCAGCAGCAACAGCAGGATCAGCAGCAACAAGCGGACAACAACAAGGACCAACCGGACCAGCAGTCGGATCAGAAGCAGGAACAAGACCCCGAGAATCCCGACGAGGATCCCTCCGAGGATTCTCAAGACCAGCAAGATCAGCCCGACCAGGAGGACCAGGAGGTCGAGGCGACGCTGAAGAAGGCTCAGGAACGGAATGACGAACACGAGGCGGAGAAAAAGGCGCGCATGAGGAAGGCGCCGTTGCCGCCGAACGAAAGGGATTGGTAGGGTGAAGATAGTCGTGGCTTGTGGTGGCACCGGCGGACATGCGTTTCCTGGCTTGGCCGTGGCGTCCGAACTGAAGGGACGCGGACACGAGGTCGTCGTTTGGGATTCGGGACGCGACATCGAGTCGAGCGTCATGCGGAGCTGGGACGGACTCGTCTTCTCGACCGGGGCGCGTCCGCTGTCGCCGAAAAACATTTTCCATAACCTTGCCGCCATTCTGCGGTGCCGTCGGGAGATGAAGCGGACGCGTCCGGACGCGCTCATCGCCATGGGCAGCTATTCGTCCCTGCCGCCCGTCTTGGCAGCGCGGATGTGCGGCGTGAAGGTCTACCTCCACGAGGCGAACACGGTGCCCGGCAAGGCGGTCGAGTTCCTCTCGCGCTTTGCCGACACGGTTGCCATCAGCTTCGACTGCACGGCTCGTTATCTGCCGGGGGTCAAGACGGTCAAGACCGGCCTGCCCGTCCGTGCGACGATTGCCTCGGGCAAGCGCTTTGACTTCATTCCGGCGAACGCCTTCGTCGTCTTCGTGACCGGCGGCAGCCAGGGTGCGCACGCCGTCAATCTTCTCCTCATGGAAGCTCTTTCTCAGATGAAGCGAGAACTGGACAAGCGTGAGCCGGGTGGACGTCCGCTTTATGTCGTTCACCAGACGGGTGTGAAGGACGAGACGCTCGTGCTGACGGAGTATGCAAAGTGTTCGCTGCCGTCGCGTGTACATGCCTTTGAGAACGAGATGGCGAACGCTTTTGCGTCCGCGGACATCGTCGTCGCGCGTGCAGGTGCATCGACCTGCTTCGAGCTTGCCGCGTGCGGAAAGCCGGCCTTGCTCATCCCGCTGCCGACCGCGTTGCGGGACCATCAGCATTTCAATGCCGATGCCTTTGCGGCGATGGGTGCGGCTGACGAGGGCATTCAGGCCCAGCTGGCGGCACGCCAGGTCTGCCGGTATCTGCTGGAAAAATACGATCATCCGGAGCATCTGGCGAAGATGGCGGCGAAGATGAAGGAGCTGTCCGTTCCGGAAGCGGCCGCGAACGTTGCCAACCTGGTCGAGGTACTCGGTCGGTCAACACCGCTGGCGCGGTCTTGACCGACCTCGGCATCTGAGC
>JAEDMC010000256.1 GCA_016303225.1 Kiritimatiellia bacterium | reverse complement strand
CCGATCGGGCCGCAGCCCTGCACGAGGACGTAGCTGTTGAACTGGAAGTTGAAGATCTGCTTCGCCTGCTCGACCGCGTGGACGATGACCGCCGCAGGCTCGATGAGGATGCGGAGGTCGCGGTCCATGTCGGACACGTTGAAGACGACGCCGCCCTTGTTGACCTTCATGTACTCGCCGAACCAGCCGTTCAGGTAGTGCTTCGGACCGGGCAGGAGACCGAAGATCTCGCCGCCGTTGCAGAGCTCCGCGATCTCCGGATGGAACTTGCACGTGTCGCACTCGCCGCACGGCTTGAGGCCCGTCACGATCTTGTCGCCGACCTTGAGCGGCTTGCCGGTGAAGTCGGTCTTGATGTTCTTGCCGAGCGCGACAATCTCACCCGTGCCCTCGTGGCCGAGCTGAATCGGGCAGAACTTGAAGGGATCGCCCTTGTATTCGTGGACGTCTGTGCCGCAGATGCCGCAGCCCTCGACCTTGACGAGGATCTCGTCCGCGCCGACGGCGGGAATGTCGACCGTCTTCAGGACCATCTTCTTCGGCGACTCAAGCACCGAAACCTTGCACTTCTTCGGAATAGCCATTTCCTTTTTCTCCTTTCAAACGAATCTCTGACAACAAACCAGGAAGCCCCGACGTCGCGTCATGCCCTGCCGACCGAGCCGAAAAGCTGAAGCTTCCGCGCCACGACGGCCTTGATCGCCTCGACCTTCGCCTTGCGCGTGTCGAGGTAGTCCCACGTCACGATCTTGTCGCGGTTGTGCGCGTCGCACTGTTCGTACATCGCGCGCATGCCGGCGCAGACCATGTCGGTGTGGATGTTCATCTTCGCCACGCCGCGCTCGATGGCGTTCTTGAAGTCGTCGTCGGAAAGACCACTGCCGCCGTGCATGACCAGCGGACACTTCACCGCCGCGTTGAGCTCGGCGATGCGCTGAAGCTGGATGCAGGGCTTCGACTTGTAGACGCCGTGGGCGTTTCCGACCGCGACGGCGAGCGCGTCGACGCCGGTCTTCGTCTGGAAGTCGACCGCCTCTTCGACCGTCGTGTACTGGCCGTTCCTGTCGTCGCCCTCCTGCGCGAGACCGACGTGGCCGATCTCGCCCTCGATCGTCGCGCCGAACGCATGGGCGATCTTCGTCACCTCCGCCGTCTCGGCGACGTTCGTCTCATAGTCCTTCGCCGAGGCGTCGTACATGACGGACGAGAAGCCCTCCTTCAGGGCCTCCATCGTCTTCTCGAACGTAAGGCCGTGGTCGTAGTGGACGACGACCGGGACCGTCGCGCGCTTCGCAGCCGCCACGAGGGCCGGCGCGATGAGCGGAAGGTCTCCGTAGGGGAGTAGGACCTCCGCTGTGCCGATGATAATCGGGCTGCGGGCCTCTTCGGCGGCCGCGAGGGCCGCCTCGAGCATGTCGGTGTCATGGGTGTTGAAGAGGCCGACGGCATAGTGTTCCGCCTTCGCCTTCTTCAGTACGGCATCAAGATTGACGAGCATTTCAAGTAAGCACCTTTCTCAAGAACACCGTCATTATATCAAAAGCCGTGCGCCGAGCGCGCGGGCGGTCAGTTCGCCTCCGCGACCAGCGGCCCCGCGAGTTCCTTGAGGAAGAACAGGCGGCCGGGGAGCGTGGGGATCCAGGACGACGTGATCCAGCGCGTCGGCCCGTAGCGGAGCGTCATCCACAGGGACATACCCTGCCACTGCATGCCGCGGCCGAAGATGCCGTCGGCGCCGCCGATCGCGTAGTCGGCCTGGAACATGAGGCCGGGGCCCATCGTGTTGGCGCGGCAGGGAACGAGCGTCGTGCGGGACTTGAACGAGGTCTGCGCGTTCTGCTCGATCGTGAGCGGATGAAGCTGCACGCCGATGCGGTAGGGCTGCTGGAGCCATTCCTCGTCGGTCTTGAACTCGCCGCCGATCATCGGCTCCCAAAACGCGATGTGGCACATGCGGCCGATGCCGTAGACGAGGACGAGCTTCGCGCCCTCCTTCTTGAGCGCGGCGATCTTCTTCGGATAGGTCGGGAGGTTCTTCTTCGTCGCGAAGTTGCGGTGATCCGGCGGAACAGTAAGCTCGCCGAGCGGGTTGTAGAACGCCTGCTCCATTGCATACTGGAACGACGCGTCGCCGACGAGGGTGTTGCCCTTGCCGTCCGCCCACTCGTCCATGTTGAAGCACCAGACGTGCTCGCAGGAGACGTTCCACTCCTTGAGGAAGTAGACCGCCCACTTGTACATGCCCATCGGACCGACAGGGAGAATGAACGCGATCTTCTGCCCGGCGGCCTTCGCGTTGCAGATCTCGCTCGCGATCTCATGGCCCATCTTGACCTCGAACTCGACGAGGTCGTTGCACTGCACCGGCTCGAAGCCCTTGTTCCAGAACTTCTGACGCTTGCAGACGTCCTCCGGCTTGTTCGAGCAGCACTTGTCAATCTTCTTCATGTCCCATCCTTTGGGATAGAAACCCTCGAGCAGGGAGCCTTTCACAGTCGACACGAAATCCATTTGTTGGATGTCCTTTCTTGTTAGTGATGTTTGAATTATAGCACAACCTTACCAAAATTGCCATTGGCCCGTCTTCAGAACCCAGAGGCCCAGGACGAGATTCGTCGTCGCATGCGCGACAATCGCCGCACCCAGGCCTCTGCGCAGATAGAGCCAGCCGTAGGCGACACCGCAGATCGCCGCGACGAGCCACCGGTCGTGCTCGACCGCGAAGAGCGCCACCATCGGCCAGAAGCCCGCGAACCCAATGAGCCACTTGCGGAAGAAGAGCTCCTCGGCGACGGAGATGACGAACGCGCTCCCGATCAGGCGAATCGCGATCATCACCGCACTCGCCTCCGCGACCGCCTGCGTGCCTCCCTCGCCGATGATGCACCACTTCCGGTACCATGCCCAGCCGAACTGCTCGGGCAGAATCCAGATGGCGAAGACGGCGAAACCGACGAGGAGGCCAGGCAGGAGGGAGGACTTTAGACGAGAGACGGAAGACTTCAGAGG
>JAEDMC010000053.1 GCA_016303225.1 Kiritimatiellia bacterium | reverse complement strand
AACTTCAGTCGAACGCCGCCAATGCGGAAGTTCAGGCCGAGTTGGATCAGCCCGACGGTGTGGCGATTACGGTCAAGCCAGACGGAACGTTTCAGATCTTCGCTCGGGGAACTGGGACGTATGACTTCAATGACCCCGATGACATCAAGGATGCCCGTCGTGACGGCACATTGAGGGCGAAGGCGAATCTTGCAAAGTTCATGAAGGAAAAGGTTTCCTCGGCTGAGGGTCTCGATGAGATTTCCAAGAAATCGAAGTCGATGACATCTGATGGGCAGGTTCAGAAGGTTGCCGTCAGCAAGGAATCCCTTAAGGTCGCCACTGAATCTATCCGTAATTCTGCGGAAGCAATCCTGACGGGTGTAATTACGCTCAAGGACCAGAAGGTTCCTCGTGGTAGTGGCGGCGAGATTCAGGTTACCGTCGGCGTTAGTTCAAAGACGCTCGCGGCTGCGCAGAAGGTTGCGCGAGGGATCAATGAATCGCTTGCCAATCGCGAAGCTGGCGCGGGTGGAGCCGCAGCGCAGGCTGTTGCGCCGGCCGCCCCGAACAAGGCGTCAACGAGGGTTTCGGACACGGACTTCTGATCTGGTGTCGGCATTTCAAGGGGATCGAATGAATTCTGCCAATCGCTTTATTGCATGCGCGATCATTGTTATGATCGCAGGCGCAGGCTTTTGTGTCGATAATTTCGGACCTCTTGAAAAGGCAAAAAAGGCGTTGCCAGCGATATTTATCCCTGGCAACGTCCTTGTTGAATCTTGCAAAGGGACTGAGTATTACGTTTACAACGGTGTTGCCGAGAGGTGCTTTTCCGGAGCGATGGCAGAGTCCGACGGAGAATTGTATCGGGAGGCCGTGGCCGATGCTAAGCGTAATCTTTTCGAATATCTTACTAAGGGGGACAAGAAGAAGACTGTCGAACTCAGCGGGGCAACGGTCGCGTATCAGTATTCTGAGGATAAGCTTTTTTACGCGATCTGTCTTGTTCCAAAGGCCAAAGTTGCGGTACGTCTCGAGCAGGCCCAGAAACCGTCTTGTGATGTTTCGACTTGTACAAACAGCACTGCGGCGTCTTGTATTCAAAAGGATGCCATGGGGGGCAAGAAAGAAACGGTCGCTCAACAGTCTGTTGAGGATAAGATTTCTGCATACAAAGAGAAGCTTGCAGCCAGCCCGGATGATTGTGTCACTGTCATGAGGCTCGCGCGCCTTTATGAGCGAAAAGTTGACTTTGTGAACGCGGACACGTGTTATCGGAAGATTGTGTCCACTATTGTCGCGAATGAAAAATTCGACAAGGAGTTAGCTGCGGACTTCTTGCTCGAAATCGCGGAGAAGGAAGAGTCGCGTGGCGATTTCGCCACCGCGTTAAAGCATTATCGGTTAATCTTGAGATGTGATTCGTTGCGTAGATGGGGAATGGAAGACATTGTGCAAAAAGCCAATGCTGCTGTTTCTCGTGTCGCGCTGAAAGTCAGGTGAAAGAATGGTGTTTATAGGCAATCTTCTTTGGTTTGCATTTGGCGGAATCTGGCTTGGACTCGCATGGGTTTTGGTTGGGTTGCTTTGGTGCTGCACAATCATTGGGATTCCGTTCGGGATAGCGAGTCTCAGGATTGCCGGGTTTGCCTTCTGCCCGTTCGGGAAGAAACTCGTCCCTTCGCCTGCGGCAGGAGTTGGGACGGCTTTCCTGAATTTGATTTGGATTGTCTTCGCCGGTTTTTGGTTGGCGCTTGGTTCTGCGATTGCAGGTGTGGTTTGGTGTTGCACCATTATTGGCATTCCGTGGGGGATTGCTTGCTTCAATATTGCCCAGGCGAGTTTTGCGCCATTGGGCAAGATCGTTGTAAAGAAGTAAGAAATTGTCTCGTGAGATTTTCCCGCTCCAATTAATATGAGATAGGGAAAATCATGTGCGTTTGTCTTCGGCGGACGATTACGAAAGTGTATGCGGTGGCATGTCGTGCCGCTGTGGCTGTTGTTGATGAGAAGACGAAAGAGAAACTGATCGAGAAGAGAAGTGGATTGTATGAAGCGGCCCCGGAGGGAATCAAGGCCGCCTGTCGCAGCGCGACAGAGGAAGTCATTCATTCCTGTCAATCCAAGAGATAAAAAGGTGGGGTATGCGTTGTAGGACTCTTTCGCTACTGGCCCTCACTCTTGCGGGTTTTGCTCGTGTAGCGATGGCCATAAACGATCCGTCGTATTACCTGTTTCCGTATGAGCCGGATGCGACGGACAAGCCGCCGCTTTACTACACCAAGGTGTGTCCGGACGGAAAGGCTCGGCATGGCGGTTGACAAAGCGTCATCAGATATCATAAAATAATGACGTTTTGTAGATATGGGCAAGATTCCGGACAAGATGTTTACGGCGAAGGAGGCGGCTGATTGCGGGTTGCCGAGATGGCGACTTGCACAAATGGTCGATACGGGTGAACTGGAACGAGTGTCTCGAGGCGTGTATATGAAGAGCGGCGCCAATGGAAGTACGATGCCGGAAGTTGAGGTCCTCGTGGCGCGAGGGACGTATTTTGTCGTGGCCCTTGAAAGTGCCCTGCGGATACATGAGTTTTCAACGGCAACCCCGCATGAGCTTTGGATAGCCATGAGGCGTGGGGCCAGAACGCCTAAAGTGGATTTCCCGCTGAAGATCGTTCGAGTGGACGATCGTTCGTTTGACATGGGGGCGGAATGGCGAAACGTTCAGGGTGTCAGGGCGCGGGTTTATTCGCCCGCCAAAACGGTGGCGGATCTTTTCAAGTTTCGCAACAAGATCGGGATGGAACGGGCACTTGAAGCGCTTAAGGATGGACTCAGAAGGCGGCTTTTTACCGTGGATGAGCTGCTTAAATGCGCGAAGGTTGATCGTGTGTTTCGCATCATCGTTCCATACATTGAGGGCTATTTCGGATGACAGAGAGGAAGAATCTTGTCGCCAGTATTCTGGCTCGTCTTAAGAACATCGCAAAGGAAAACGATGTTGTTTACGGTGAGATATTGGCACGCTATATGGTCTTGTTGACTCATTTGCCGAGAACAAGATTAAACTGACGCAGTGGGATGCGTTCTTGCGAAAGAATCGTCTTGATGTCGGTCCGGACTCGTTCTTGGATGTTGTTCGTCAAGTCCGGGGATTCATCGAGGCAATTCTTGGCAGAATCAACTTTGTCTGAAGTCGGCGGAGGCCTATGCGGAGAAACAGGACGTAGAGGCCTGGGATTATAAGGATTTGCATCGTTGGGTAAGGTTGTCGTAAAGAAGTAGGAAAGACGCCGCCGCCGCGCGAGCCGGCGCGAAAAATAAGGCTGCGCAGCATTCGCCAAGAGCCCGCGGAACCTGGTGAAGGCGTTGAGGGAGAAAAGGGACTGAAGGATTCTGCACATAGTCTTCTAAAATATATGCAGATTGTGGTTGCTGAACTGCATATAAAATGGTAGTATATATGCAGATGAAAGCCAAGATAAGGTTTGCGTATGCATATATTCGACTATTCGTTTCTTAAGGATGACCTGTTGCCTGCGCAACTGGTCACTTATGCCGCTAACATTTCAACGCTGAAGGTGATGACCTCCATGCGTCGAAATGAGAATGCTGCGGTATTCCGGCAGTTGGAGTCAATTGCGCGAATTGAGTCGGTAAAGGCTTCCAACGCAATCGAGGGCATCGTCACGACGGATAATCGAATCCGCGCCATTGTCGACGGAGGGAGTGCGCCGCTCAATCATACCGAGGCCGAGATCGCCGGGTACCGCGATGCGCTGAACGAGATACATGTCAACTACGCCGCACATGACTTCAGCGAAAGCGACATACGGAATCTTCACGCCCAGATGATGCGCCTTGCCGAGCCGAGTGCGGACGGAACGTACAAGACAGACGACAACGTGATAGCCGAGCGTATGCCAGACGGACGGCGCGTCGTCCGCTTCCAGCCGACAAGCGCGGCGGATACGCCGGAGGCCATGCGGCAGCTCGTTCTTGCGTATGTGGAGGCGCGGGACGATGCGGCGGTCAACAAACTGCTGCTTATTCCCTGCGTGATTCTCGACTTCCTCTGCGTGCATCCTTTCAGGGACGGCAATGGACGCCTGAGTCGTCTGCTGACTTTGCTGCTCCTCTACCGCAACGGATTCGATGCTGGCAGGTACATGTCGTTCGAGGCGGTCGTCAACGCGCACAAGACCGAATACTATGAGGCGCTGAAGGAGTCGTCCGCAGGATGGAACGAATCGCAACCGAGATATTTTCCGTTCATGCTGAATTTCCTTTCAACACTTTACGAGTGCTACAACGAACTCGACAGGCGTTTCGGATCGGTTGCAGCGGCAAAAGTGTCGAAGAAAAGGCGCATAGAGGCAACGGTGCTGAACTCCTTTACGCCGCTTGGCAAGTCCGACATCTGCGCGATGTTGCCGGATGTGAGCCCCACGACCGTCGAGGCGGTTCTTGGCGCGATGGTGCGCGGCGGCCTCATACGCCGCCTTGGCGGCGGCCGAGGGACGAAGTATATCAAGGCGTAGATTCGTTGCAAGGAAGGAAATGTTGCCAATGGCTAATGACCAGTTCCAATGAAGTTTAACCGCAAAGAATGCAAAGGGAAAGAACAATCATGAATCATCTGTTCGACAAGGTTGCAGCGGACAGAAGGGCGGATGAAGCTCGCGCAGCGGAAATCTATCCGTATTTCCACCGGATCGGGTCGCGTCAGGATGCCGTAGTCGTAATGGAAGGACGTCGCCGCATCATGCTCGGCTCCAACAACTATCTGGGACTTTCGTCGTGTCCGGAAGTCATGGAGGCCGCTGTCAAGGCAATCGAGAAATACGGCACCGGATGCTCCGGCTCGCGCTTTTTGAACGGAAACCTTGATCTTCACGTCGAACTTGAGCGCGAACTCGCCGATTTCGCAGGCAAGGAGGACGCCCTTGTCTTCAGCACCGGCTTTCAGACGAACCTTGGAGTCGTCAGCACGCTCGTTGGGCGCGGCGACTACGTCATCTGCGACGTGGAAGACCATGCGAGCATCTACTGCGCGGCGCAGATGAGCTTCGGCAAGATGCTGCGCTATCGTCACAACGACATGGAGATGCTTGAGCGGCGACTCGCCTCCGTACCGGACGACGCAGGGTGCCTTGTTGTCGTCGATGGCGTTTTCTCGACTCTCGGCGACTTCGCCGATTTGCCGTCGATCTGCCGACTTGCCAGAAAATACGGTGCGGCCGTGATGGTCGATGACGCGCATGGACTTGGCGTTGTCGGGAAGGGCGGACGCGGCACGTCGTCGCATTTCGGTCTCGACGAGGATGTTGATGTCATCATGGGCACGTTCTCCAAGTCCCTTGCCTCGCTTGGCGGATTCGTGGCTGGACGGCGTGAAGTCGTCGACTACCTGCGCCATTCTTCGCCTCCGTTCGTGTTTTCCGCCGCCCTCACGCCGGCATGCGCGGCGACGGCTCTCGCGGCGCTCCGCCATCTGAAGGCGCATCCGGAACTGCCCGAGCGGCTGCGCGGCGTTTCCGATTCCGCGCGACGTGCCTTCGCCGAGCGTGGCATCCCTCTCCTCGGTGCTGCGAAGGACGGCACCACTCCGATTCTGCCCGTTCCGACCGGCGGAACGATGGAGACATGCGTTGCCGCGAAGAGGATGTTCGACGGCGGCGTGTTCGTCAATCCGTTTGTGCCGCCCGGCGTGCCGGAGGGACACGCCCTGATCCGCACGAGCTTCATGGCCACCCATACGCCCGATCTTGTCGAAGCGGCTGCGGACGTCATAGCAGAGGCCCTCGGATGCTGAAGTTCATCTACAACTATCTGCGCTCAATGCGGCTCTACTACGGATTCGTCACCGCGACGACCGTGCTGGCGGGGCTGTGCCTCGTGCATGGCACTTACAACGAGCTTAAGTTGTCCTGGACGCTAAACGACTTTCCGTGGACGTTGCGCGATGCGGCGCTTCTTGCGATGGGGTTCTTCGCATGGGGATTCAACCAGATATTCAGCGACTGGTGCGACAGGAAGGAGGACGCGATCAACGCGCCGCACCGTCCGATGGTGACGGGCGCGCTCAAGCCGCTTCCGGCGTTTGCGGTTTCCGCCGCGGGGCTTGCCGCAATCGCGGTCGTGGGCTTCTTGATGTCGCCGTGGACGCTCGTGTTCCTTGCGCTCGGCGGGGCGCTGAACATCGCATATTCGCTTTTGAAGCGCGTTCCGGTGCTGAACTGCCTTGTTTACGCCTGCGCCATTTCGTGCTGTGCGCTCTTTGCGATTGCAGGAATGGGTGAGCGCTGTCCGACGCCGGGCGAGTTCGGATTTGTCGCGGTGTGGATCGTGCCCGTCCATTTTCTCATGTGCCACAACAGCTACTACAAGGACGTGAAGGGCGATCGTGCGGCGGGCGTCCGAACGCTTCAGACGCATTGCCCTAAAGTGGCGGTTGCGATCTCGCTCCTGCTGATGCTGGTTCCCCTCGCGGGGTTGAAACTTGTCGCCCGCTGGCAGTGCTGGACGGGGATGCCGTGGCTGATGCTCAGCATGATTGTCGGACTGCTGTCTGGACTTTTCCTGCTCGCTCTTGAAGCGAAGCGCTACCATCGGGCGACAAGTGTGAACTGCCAGCTTTGCGTGGCGTTACTTCATATCCAGTCTTTCCCGCAGAGTTGGCCAGTGTGCCTTGCCTCGCTTGTCGCCATCCAGCTTCTCTTTCTCTGGTACAACGATGAAAAGGAATGAGAATATAACAGGTCTTCGGAAGTTTCTCTTCTATGTCCGCATGTCGCTCGCGTGCGCATGGCGATACCGGCGGCATCCGTCGGCGCTCATGAAGGCGTCGCAGCTGACGCGCATCTTCTTCAAACATAAACTCAAGCGACTTGCCAGCGGCGAATACAAGCTCGACTTCTATCTGCCGCGCTATCCGTCGCAGGCGTTCTTCGCGGCGCTGGAGGATAAGGTCATCTGCCGTCCGCCGCGCCCGGTAAGCGTCGTCCTCTCGATTTCAAAGGCATGTGCGTACAAATGCCCGCACTGCTACCAGCGCAAGGACGATCCGCATGAACTGCCGCTTCCCGTCCTCGTCGAGAACGTCCGGAAGATGCGCGACTTCGGCATTGTCGCCTGGGCGGTAGAAGGCGGCGAGCCGCTCATGCGATTCGAGCGGCTGGAGGCGGTTCTCGCAGAGATCGCGGGACTGGAAGTGTGGGTCGATTCAACGGGCCACGGCGCGACGCCGGAGAGGATTCGCCGCCTTGCGGAACTGGAGGTGACGGGCGTCATGTCGTCCATCCATTCCGTCGACGAAAAGGCGCACGACGCCTTTACGGGCGTCGCCGGGTCGTGGCGGCGCGCGCTCGATTTTCTGCGCGACTGCCGAGAAGCTGGGATGCTCGTCGGATTCAACACGGTGCTTTCCGACCGCGAAGTCGTCGACGGAGGAATCGACCGCATCATGGCGTTCGCCGCCGAAAACAACTGCGACTATATCCAGCTAATCCATCCAAAGGCGTGCGGCGCGTGGATGGGCAGGGCGTTCGACAAGTCGCTCCACGCCGAAGCCGTCCGCGTCGCATGTGCCGCACAGCGGAAATACAACTCGGGGAAGGTCGATATCGCGCCCGTCCTGACTGCGCAGGTCTACGAGGAGTCGCCGGAGATGCTCGGATGCTGCTGCGGCGGAATCGACCGCTTCTACGTAGGCGCGAACGGAGATGTCCAGCCCTGCGAGTTCGTCAACATCTCCTTCGGCAATCTCGCCGATGTGCCGTTCGAGACGGCGTATGCGCGGATGCGCAAGGCGTTCGCCGTGCCGTGCGAGGAGTGGACATGCGAGCGTCGAGCAGAGGATATCGGGAGGGTTGCGCTCCTGCGCGACCGCAACGCACCCCTGCCGCTTCCATGGGCGGAGACGAAAAAACTTGTCGCGCAATGGCAGGGCGGAACGCCGACTAAGGTGTATGGCAAAATGGGAATCTACCGATGAAGCGGTTCCTCGTCCTTGCCAATCCCTCGTCGCACGGCGGACGCTCGGGACGCATCCTGTCGCTCCTTCGCGAGCTTCTGTCCGAAGGCGAATTTGTTGTACTTAAGAACATCGAAGAAGCGTCGCGGCTTGCACGCGAGGCGACGGGGTACGAGGCAGTGGTCGCCTGTGGTGGAGACGGAACGGTCAACGCCGTCGCGCGGGGCGTGCTGGCGAATCGTGACAACGCGCTCAAGTTCGGCGTTCTCTATACGGGGACGAGTCCGGACTTCTGTCGCGAACACGGCATTCCGACTGATGCGGAAGAGGCTGTCGCCGTCTTACGTGCGGGCGAGGTTCGGGAGATTCCTGTTCTGACCGCGAACGGTGATTCGTTCTTCTGTTCGATGAACCTGGGGATGGGTGCGATGGTCGCGGCGACGGCGAACAGGTTGCGTCCGCTGCTCGGCGACGCCCTCGGAACGCTATGGCCCGTTCTGCGCGAGGTTCTGCACGGCAGACGTTACGACGTCCAAGTAAACGGCGAGAAAATCTGCAACGTTGCCCATGCGTTTGTCACGCGGATGCCGCGCATCGCCGGTGGGCTCAAAGTCGCGCTGCCGCCGCTTGCCGACGACGAATACGCGCTTTGGTTCGCAAGGGATGTATCGCGTTTCGGATGTCTGCGGATAGTCTGGAATCTGTATCGCGGGAATCCATGCGGTGAACTTCGCGTCCTGCGCGGCAAAACGACGTTCGCATCCGTCAATCACGTCGCGCTTGAATATGACGGCGACCCTCACGGCGCATTGCCGGTGGCGGTAGGCTTCGCTCCCCGCCGTCTGCGGCTTTTGGTGCCAAAATGCAAAGGAGAGAGTTCATGCGCGAACAAAATCTGATAGAAATCTTTTCCCGCGTGCACGGTACGCGACCGTTTGGGGCGGATGCGGAGATTGTTCCGTTTGGAGGAACGAATCTGCTCGTGTCCACCGATTCCTTTTCCGAGCGCGAGGACTTCCTCTTCGGCCTTGATCCGGAAGCCATGGGAAAGGTGATGGCGTATGGCGCGATCTCCGACATCCTCGCCTGCGGCGCGAAGCCGGAATTCCTTGTCCAGGCATGGAACGTCGATGCGTCGCACGACGAGCGGTTTTACGAGCGCGTTGCGCAGGGCATCAAGCAGGTCGTGTCGCACTACGGCGCAAAGATCGTTGGCGGAGACATCGGCAGCGCGAAGGAATGGTGCTGGACTGCGACCGTGTTCGCCGCTTCGGCGTCGCCTGTCCGTCGCATCGCGGCGAGAAGGGTTGATTTTGATCTTTACGCCACAGGACCGTTCGGCGTGGCCAATGTCGCGGCGTTCCTCGCTCGTCCAGTTTCCGAGCCAGCACTGCGCGATCCAGTTCCAGGCAATGCGCTTTTCGCGACGGACACGAGCGGCGGATTTTTCGACGCAGTGGAAAACATACGTCGTGTAAACGCGGGCATCCGGATCGATGTGGACGTCGAGCGCGCTCTTGCGCCGGGAATCGCGCACGGTCTTCCAGCTGGAGTCGAGCCTGGCTGGGCGCTTGTCGGCGGCGTCGGGGAATATGAACTGCTGTTCGCCGTCCCGCAGGGCGAACGCATCGAAGGCGCGATTAGGATTGGAAGCGGCGGATTCCGCGCTGGATGCGATACGGAAATTCGCATCATGAGCGGAGAAAAGTCGGGGCACATGTCTGCTCCGCCGCCGGACTATCGCGCAATCCCGAGCGAGAACTGGCTGGACGCCACGGTTGCCTATTGGCATTCATTGGGACTATAGAAGATGGAAACAGTTCTTATCACAGGTGCCGGCGGATACATCGGCTCGAACGCCGCCGAATACTTCGCCAAGGCGGGGTACCGCGTCATAGGCACGGTTCGCAACCGTGTAGCGGAACGCTTGACGCGGCTTGGAATCAACACGATAACGATTGACCTCGCTGACGCGGCGAATATGCCGCGCCTCTTTGACGACAAGCCGGACTATGTCGTCCACATCGCGGCGCGGGCGAGCGACGTTGGACGCGATGAATGGTTCCGCACGGCGAACTACGAGGTCGTGAAGAGCCTCGCGTCCGCGTCGATCGCGCACGGCGTGAAACGTTTCGTGTATCTTTCAACGGCGGATGTCTACGGACTTCACGACTTCAACGGCGAGAGCGAGGATGAACTTGCCTTTGACGAAACTGTGACAAACCCCTATCCAAAATACAAGATTCTCTCCGAGAAGTGGCTCGCGGCGAATCTGCCGCGCGAACGCTTCAGTTGCGTGAGGCCGTGCGTCGTCTATGGACGCGGCGACACGTCCATCACGCCGCGCACGGTCGCCTACCTG
This sequence comes from Kiritimatiellia bacterium, assembly GCA_016303225.1. Lineage (GTDB taxonomy): Bacteria > Verrucomicrobiota > Kiritimatiellia > RFP12 > UBA1067 > UBA1067. The sequence goes on along the minus strand of JAEDMC010000053.1, from coordinate 5,366 downwards.
AAGAACTCGCCGATTGTATTCCATTTCGGGAAGTGGCGTGGACGGAACCGCTGGCCGCTCGCGCACGTCGAGAACGTCTGCCGCACGCTTCATGCCTCGATGGTCCTGCCAGAGGCGGGCGGACAGGGCGTGACCGTACTGGATTCCCGCCGCGTTACGGTGAGCGAATACTATCACGAACTCGCGGCGGAGTTCCTGCCGGGGAAACGCCTGCGCGAGATGACGCTTCCGATGGCTCTCGTACGCCCAATTGCCGCGCTATCGACGGCGCTTTCGCGCAGTCGCGCGCATCCGCTTTTCGATCCGACGCTGTATGCGCTCGATACTGTTTCGCACAACCTTGATTTCAGCAACAGGCGCATGCTAGACTGGTTTGCGAAAGCGGGAATGGATGAGTTCTGCCATGATACATATAGATAGATCGAATTGTGCTGGGCTTCGAGGGGCTTCGAGGGTGTAGAGTAGAGCGGGACGCCCCGTGGGGAACGCCCGCCCCCTCATCGAACCGTACGTGCAGTTTTCCCGCATACGGCTCTCCGTGTGGGACCCGTGACGTGTCACTTCCGCCTCCGTTGAAGCCTATGTAGCCCCATTGCCTGTAATTCCGAGTAGAAGTTGGGCGCATATTTCAGAACATAGCCCCTTTGGCTCTTCCTGTTGAAGTGAAGGTACAGGAGGCCTCCCAAGTTCCTGGCTGACCTTTCAAGGCGCGTCGCCTTTCTATGCCCCGCCGCGCCTGCGCGTCCAAAACCGATTCGGGCGCTCGGCGTCGGCTTCACAGCGACTGAACTGCTGGCCGCGCGGAACTCAAGTAACGAGACTTTACGAAGAAGGTTCATTTGCATTGCGACTCACCTCTTTGTCCGGCAGGACTCCCGCATTCGGGTCGCCCCTCTCACGGCCTGCCGTCCTAATCACATCTCGGTTTGTTTGTGATTCATGTTCCTTTCATCATGATAGTTCAGCCAAGCTTATCTTGGCGTACCAGCGCCATCTGCATCGCGGAGACCCATCGGCGACAACGAAGCTTTCACCACGAAAGGTGACTGCGGCAAAAGGTGCAATGTTGATGTTCAAGCGGCAAGTCGTCGAGCAAACCACCTTTCTGTTCTACGATCATTTCAAGAGCTACTTCGAGGAAACGAACTTCTGTCGTCGTGCGGCAAATTGCGGATGGGAGACCAGGTTCGTCCCAACGCCACCGATTGATCATCTTTGCGGTGCGACCTCGACACGATTCGATCGCGACGAAATCTGGATTCAGTATTTTAGGAACATCATATTTTCGTTTGCGCGGAACTGTGGCCGCTGGGGCCGTTTTGTGATGTTGCCGCTCTTTTGCTGCGCAGCATTCGACAAGAGTCCGCGGAACCTGGTGAAGGCGTCGAGGGAGAAAAGGGGTTGACCTTTTCGATACCCGCATCAGACTCAAACGCACAGTCGAACTTTGCGCATTCCTGTTGCAGCATCTTCAAGTCGAACCGGTTGTTGTTCGCAACAAGCAGAACGTCAGACCCGAGGAAATCGAAAAACTGATGGAGCGCATCTGCCGGCTCGATGCCATGTTTATCGAGATAATCCACACTCCGGGCGATGATCGCCGAGATCGTCCTCTCCAATCCTTTTCAATCGGCACGCTCGAGGCGGCCAAGGCCGCGGCGAAGAAGAAATGATATAATACTCCATCGTTATGGAAAAGAAGACTAGTCAGTTCAAGGCCGAGATCGCAGAAATGCTCGATCTCGTCGTCAATTCGCTTTATTCGAAGAAGGAGATCTTCCTGAGGGAGCTTGTCTCGAACGCGTCCGACGCGATCGACAAGGCGAAGTTCCAGGGGTTGACGGACAAGTCGCTCCTTGCGGACAGTCCGGAGTGGAAGATTGAGATTGCCGTCGACGCAGGCGCGAAGACGATGATGATTTCCGACAACGGCATCGGCATGGACGCCGCGGACCTCGAGCGGAACCTCGGTACGATCGCGTCGTCGGGGACGAAGGCGTTCCGTCAGGCGCTCAAGGAGAACAAGGGGGCGGACCTTCCCGAGCTGATCGGACAGTTCGGCGTCGGCTTCTACGCGGCGTTCATGGTCGCCGACCAGGTGCGCGTCATCTCGAAGAAGCGCGGCACGGACGCGGCGTTCATGTGGGAGTCGGACATGAAGGGCGGCTATTCCGTCTCCGACGCGACGCGCGAGGAGTTCGGCACGAGCGTGATGATCCACTTCAAGGACGACCAGGCGGAGTATCTTGACCGCTGGCGCGTCGGCGAGCTCATCAAGAAGTACTCCGATTTCATCGCCTATCCGGTTCGCTTCAAGAAGATCGACGTTCCCGCCGACGAGAAGGAGGAGGACAAGAAGCGCCGCGAGGAGGACGAGGCGAAGCCGCTCAATACGATGACGGCGCTGTGGAAGCGCGCGAAGAAGGACGTCAAGAAGGAGGAGTACGCTGAGTTCTACAAGCACCTTTCGCACGATTGGAAGGACCCCTTGGAGACGATTCCGTTCTCCGGCGAGGGCGCGGTGGAGTTCAAGGCGCTCCTGTTCCTGCCGAGCGAGGCCGGGATGGAGCTTTACATGCCGCAGACGAAGCACGGCCTGTCGCTGTATGTCCGCAACGTCTTCATCGGCGACGACTTCGAGATGCTTCTCCCGGATTACCTGCGGTTTGTGAAGGGCGTCGTCGATTCGGCGGACCTGCCGCTCAACGTCTCGCGCGAGATGCTGCAGGACGACGCAGTCATCGCGAAGATCAAGAGCGCGGTCACGTCGAAGATCCTGTCGACGCTGGAGGACCTGAAGAAGAAGGGCGAGGACTACCGCAAGTTCTGGGCGTCGTTCGGGTGCGTGCTCAAGGAAGGCGTTCGCACCGACTACGCGAACGCCGAACGCATCAAGAAGCTCTGCCTCTGGCCGTCCGCGAAGACGGAGGCTGGCACGCTCGTCTCGCTTGAGGAGTATGTGAAGGACATGGCGCCGGGTCAGAAGGAGATCTACTATCTCTGCGCGCCGAAGGTCGAGACGGCGCGGACGGCGCCGGCGCTGGAGCAGGCGCTGAAGCACAAGTGCGACGTCCTGCTCTTCTGCGATCCGGTGGACGAGTGGTTGGTCGATTCGCTTGGCGAGTTCGACGGCAAGAAGTTCGTCGACATCGCGCGCGGGGACGTCCAGTTCGGCACGGAGACGGAGCGCGAGGCGGAGAAGACGGCGAACGAGGCGGCTGCGAAGGAGCTGAAGCCGCTCCTCGAGGCGATCAAGAAGCAGTACGAGAACGACCTTGCGGAGGTCCGGCTCTCGACGCGCCTCGCCGATTCGCCGGCCTGCCTCGTGGCGACCGCGAACGGCCTTTCGCCGTCCATGGAGCGCATGCTCCGGGCGATGAACAAGGACGCGCCGAAGGAGAAGCGCATTCTCGAGTTGAACGGATCGCATCCGCTCATCGCGAAGATCAAGGGGCTTGAGGGCGAGGCGCTGAAGGACGCGGTGGAGCTCCTCTACGATCAGGCGCTGATCGCCGAGGGGGCGCCGGTTGCTGATCCGGCGCGCTTCGGCAGGCTGCTTGTCTCGCTGATGATGAAATGAGGTTTGAGGTTTGAGGTGTCTTCCGTCTTCCGCACTGGTCTTGCGCTTCTGGCCCTGACGCTGATCGCCGGCTGCAACATGGTCTGGCGGAAGATCTTGCCGAATCCCGAAAAGAACCAGGTTGTCCGCGTGGAGAAGGGCGAGCGGCTGTACTTCGACTTGGAGGAGGACGTTGACGCGGGAAGCCGGTGGGACTTCACCTGCGACGACAAGGACGTTGAGGTGACGATTGACCACAAGGCGCCCGGGACGCGCGAGGAGGGGCAGGCGTCTGATGCGGCGGCGGTGCGCATTCGCATCCACCGTGGCTATGACGGGCCGACGGCGATTCGGTTCTTCCGCAAGAAGCGGGGGGAGCCGATCGAGAAGGAGTTCACGATCACGCTCTACCGTCGCATAGGGGACTATGCGTTTTGGGAATGACGCAAGGAAAGGAGAACAGGATGACGACGAAAACTGTGATGGCGGCGCTGGCGCTGCTGGTGCCGTCGCTGCTGGCGGCGGGACCGGCGGAGAAGGTTGACCCCGTGGCGGAGGGGTTCCCGATCTGGACGGGCGTGACGGACAAGAACTACGTGCAGGGGCGCGAGCTGTGTCCGTCCGACCTGCGGCACAAGGTGACGATCGTCATTGAAATCGAGCCGGCCGAGAAGCTGGTCGACCATTTCGAGGCGATGATCCCGCTCGTGACGCGTTCCTCGAGCTTCGCGCTTGGCTTTGGCGCCAACTGGGAGGATGCTGCGCTGCCGCGCGATTTCATCACGGTCATTTCCCTGCGGGGCATGGGCAAGAAGGAAGTCCAGGCCTACAAGGACCTCCTGGACAACAAGGACAAGTCGATCAAGGACAAGACCCTGCTTTCGACGCTTAGCCGCATTGCCGGCTGCACGACGTACTGCGATCTGTCGTTCGAGGGTGCGCCGGACACGGCGGGGAAGCGCCCGTACGTCTATGTCTTCGGACCGACGGGGGCGGAGCCGATTGCGCACGGACCGCTGGCGACGAGCAAGAAGGAGGTAAACGACGCGATTGCGAAGGGACGCAAGGAAATCAGCGGATGGGATCCGAAGTGGCGTCCCTTCTTTGGAAATATTGCGGAGCCGAAGTTCAACACCTCGCTGGCGAAGACGATCGAAAAGGGCAAGAAGGCGAAGAAGGCGCCTCTCGGGCCCGTGGCGAAGGGTCTGCTGGCGGACGTCAAGTCGTCTGACGCGGAGAAGGCGAAGGAGGCTCAGGTTCTGTATGATGCCATTGAGCAGACGCGCAGCGACCTGGTTCTGCGCATCGGACTGGAAGCGGGGGCGTGTCCGCACGGCGCCTATTGTGACATCCAGCAGCTGCTCAAGTACTGGCCGGCCGAGTCGAAGCAGGTCGAGGCGGCGTTGAAACGCATCGAGACCGCTCCCAGCGCCAAGATGATGGGGGAGATCTTGATAAAGCTGAAGGAATGGGGAGATCCGGCCTTCACCTGCAAGAATGCGGGAGAATCGAAAGCCATCGTCGCGAAGCTTCAGAAGATGAAGAAGTCGCTTGCGCCGATCAAGGAGTCGACGAACATCACGACGCAGAATGGTGCCTTGCTGTTGGATATGCGAATCGATGACCTGATCACGCAAATGCCGTCCAAGGTTGCGCTCAAGTGACCCTTGACAGCGGAAACGGCAAAAAGGTATAATATATACCTAATTTCACCCAAGAAAGGTAAAAAAGAAAATGGCAATCAAGATTGGCATCAACGGCTTCGGCCGTATCGGCCGCATGGTTTTCCGCGCGGCGGTTGAGAACT